>NZ_FITM01000101.1 GCF_900047545.1 Candidatus Synechococcus spongiarum | reverse complement strand
GCCTCGTCAATGCCCAGGTAAATAATTAGAAGAGGTGTAAAAGCTGCTGCAGGTATATAGCGCAAGAAACCAGAGAGGGGCTCCAGCAGAGCTCGGATGGTGGCAAAAGAACCCATCAGGATTCCCAAGGGTACCCCCACCACAACCGCCAAAAGGAACCCCAGCATCACCCGACGAATGCTGGCGGCGGCATCCGCCATCAGGATCCCGCTGCGGGCCATGGACCAGAGAGACTCGATGACCTGTGCAGGGGAAGGCAAAAAGGCTGGATCCACAACCTGTGCATGACTCACCACCAGCCAAAGCAGCAGCGGCAACAGCAGGGAGGTGGCATGTAGCCCTAAACGCCAGACGGAAGAACGGAGGACCTCCGGAGAGAACCAGCGCCGGATTGCGTGGGCGGTCATTGGACAGAGGCCTTGATGAAGCGATCATCAAACAGATTTCTCATGTCCGGCTTCTCTCGAATAAAACCGGTCTCCACCATGAAATCTGCCATGATCTCAGCTGCATAGGGCATGGATTTCATTGTGTCGCCTTCACTGAAGGCCTCAACATTGGCCTCAATGCTGAAGAGTGTGGTGCCATCTTTGTACTCCTGATATTCCTCTGGAGAAGTACCGGCACGACCGGCCATGATGGCCTCCGCCTCTTCGGGATTGTCGTCCATAAAGGCCCGTATCTCCCACCAGGTATCAACAATAGCCTGAATCGCCTCGGGGCGCCCGGCAATCAGGTCGGCATTGCAGACCAGCAGGTCGGGAATGGCG
The DNA here is from genome assembly GCF_900047545.1 of Candidatus Synechococcus spongiarum. Lineage (GTDB taxonomy): Bacteria > Cyanobacteriota > Cyanobacteriia > PCC-6307 > Cyanobiaceae > Synechococcus_B > Synechococcus_B spongiarum_C. The sequence goes on along the minus strand of NZ_FITM01000101.1, from coordinate 19,856 downwards.
CCAGGATAGCTGGAGGAGTCCACTAGCACATGGGCACCGTCCCGCTTCCTGGCCGTGCCGGTGAAAGGAGGAAAGGCCCCCACAGCATCCGCCTTGCCTGCCACAAACGCTGCTGCCGCCTGGTCTGTGGGGAGCCCCTTGATCACCAGGTCGTCCCGCGTCATCCCATTGTCCCGGAGGGCCAGGCTGAGGAGAAAGTCATCCACGACTCCTTCTTCAAGAACAATGGTTTTGCCCTTGAGATCCTGGATGGACGTGATGGAGGCATCGACAATAATCTGATCGTTGCCGGTGGAGTTGTCGTTGACCAGCACCACCACCTGGCCCCCGTTGGCCCCGGGGAGGAAGGAGATGGTGTCGTTGAGTGTCTGGGAATTGCAGTCAACCTGACCAGCGGCCATGGTTTCCATGGATTCCACATAGCCGTCGAACCACTTCATCTGTACAGCCACGCCGTTTTTGGCAAACAGCTCCTTCTCCGCTGCAATGGCCCAGGGCCACCAACCGGCCCAACTGCTGTAGCCAATGGTGATGGGGTCGGTGCTCTGGCCTGAAGTCGCAGACGTTGTGGTCGTTGGCGGCCTGGGACCACAGGCTGCCGCCAGAAGGGAGGCCGCGGCAAGGGTCACCAGCCTGGTACACCGGCTGCCAGGAGACAGGAGATGGTTGCGGGTGAAGGTCATGGCAAGGGGTGGGAGAGAGGGGGAAGAGCGGGAACGGATGATGGGCGCTCAGGTGGTGGTCAATGCCGATGGCTTCTGGTCACTGGCGGGCCGTTGCGGGTTCCGGTGGTGACGGCCCTTGGCCCGGAGCTGTTGCCCAAGCCAGACCAGCCAGTCCCCCAGGCCGGCACCGGTGAGGGCTGACACCGGGAACAGCCCGCAGTGGGAATTGATCTGCCGAATGTGGTGACCCATGCGCTCCGGATCGGCAGGCACGTGGGGGAGCAGGTCAACCTTGGTGACGAGCACACAGTCCGCCTCACGTAACATCACCGGGTATTTGAGTGGCTTGTCGTCTCCTTCCGTGACGCTCAGCAAGGCCAGCTTGCAGTGCTCGCCAATGGCAAACTCCGCCGGGCAGACCAGATTGCCCACGTTTTCCACCCACAGCAGATCCAGAGACGCCAGATCGCATTGCTCCCGCAGCAGTTGCAGGCCTGTGGAGACCATGGCGGCGTCCAGATAACAAGCCCGACCCATGGTGATGGGGACCACGGGAACGCCCAAACCCGCCAGCCGCTGGGCATCAAGTTGGGTGGTCATGTCCCCTTCCAGCACGGCCATGGCCTGCTTGCCATGGAGGGCATGGAGGGCTTTCTCCAGCAGGACTGTCTTGCCGGCGCCAGGGCTGCTCATCACGTTGATGCAGAACAGACCCCAGTTGTCAAAGTGCTGACAGTTGTGCCGGGCCTGCCGATCATTGGCCGCCAGCAGGTTCACGGTGTCGCTGATGGGCATGTGCATGGCGATGGATCGGCGAAGGAAGGTGTTGACTGGGCACAAGGGTTGGCCTGGACAGGTGGATCGCAAATTGGGGGTCGGCTAGTCGATGCGCTGGATCTTCAACTCACGGCCGGAGAGGATGGTCTCCAGAGGGTGACCACAGCAGGGGGAGGCATAGCCGCTTCATGCATGGCTCACCTCCAGGCTTGCCCCACGTCCATGGCACAGGCCTCCTGGATCCAGGAGGGCCGTCCTTGCCGTGGCAGTTGCCCGGAGATCACCAAGTGGGCCATGGTGTCGCAGACCACCCGGGTGGCCATCAGTGCGGTGATGCCGCTGACGTCGTAGGGGGGCGACACCTCCACCACCTCCAGCCCGCAGACCGTCACGTTGCGCACAACGAACTCCAGCAGCTTCAGGGCTTCTCTCGGCAGCAAGCCACCCGGCTCCGGCCAGCCGGTGCCCGGCACGAAGCCCGCATCAATGCAGTCAATATCAAACGAAATGTAGACACAGTCCGTCCCGTCACTGGCCCGTTCCACAGCGAATCGGGCCGCAGCGTCCAGACCCATCTCGGTGATGTCTGTCACTGTGAGCACGTTGATGTTGCGCTCGCGGCAGACTTTTACCCCTGGTCGCGGCACCTGCCAGCCGCCAATGCCCAACTGCACTAGGTTGTGGGCCGGAGCATGGACCATGTTGGTGGCGTGGAACCATGGGCAGGTGTGCATCCGCTCGTCCAGGTCGGTTTCCTGGGTGTCCACATGGCGGTCAAAGTGGATGATGCCGACTTTGTGATGCCCCAGATGGCGGCAGATCCCCCGCAACGTGGGGAAACCGATGGAGTGGTCTCCCCCGAGGATGATGGGAAACGCCCCGGATGCAAACACGTGGGCCACCCCCTTGGAGATTTGATCGAAGGACTTTTCGTTGCTGCCGGGAAGGGTGAAAATATCTCCCACGTCGCAGAGGGTGATCTGCTCCCGCAGGTCCACGCCCATCTCGTAGTTGTAGGGCGTGTAGAGGGCAGACATTTGGCGGATGCCCTGGGGGCCAAAGCGTGTCCCCGGGCGATAGGTGGTGCCGCTGTCGTGAGGGACCCCCATCACGGCCACGTCATGGCATCCCACCTGATGCACGTCTTCCAGGTAGGGGGCCTTCAAGAAGGTGTTGATGCCCGCAAAGTGGGGCAACTCCCCCCGGGAGAAGGTGGAAATGCTGCGATCCCTGATGCTGTCAGCCGCTTCCAGGCCGAAAGCATGACCCCGCTGCACCTCCTGTTGCCAGCCCGCCTGGGGAAGCTGTTGTTCTTTGGCCAGGGCTTCCAGACCTTCCGAGGAGTGGATCCCTTGAAAAGGACCCTTGTTGCCAGACATTGGAGGCATGCTGATGGGAGGTGACGGTGCAGGCGGCCTCCCGGGCTTTTGTCCCTCCGTGCACCTGGGTGACCCCAGTGGATTTCTCTTGGACCAGACGCCCCTGGGGAAATTGGGACCGGAACCCTAGAAATCGCTTCCGCACCCCAAGTGTTGCGACACCTTGATCAAGGGGGCTGTGTGATTGACTACGGAACTCTCAAGACGTACTGGTCCGCCTCAACACTTGGCCAAGTCTCAAGTTGGCCAAGTCCCGCTTCCAGACGCCGACGGCTGCAGGAGGACCGGAACGTTGCCGAGCTTGGAGGTGGGCTCCCCACCGTTGCGCCAAGTGGCCCATCACCTGGAGGGTCAGCAGAATCAGGACGCCAGATACGGACAGCAGGAGCACGATCATGTGCTCTCCAACCCGGTCCCCTGTCGTCCGGTCTTGCGTTTGGCCTTGATGGGCTGGTGTCAGGACGTGCTCCACCTGCTGTGGCAGTTCCGTTTCCTCGTCAGGATGGGGGCACGGCGGTGGGTCACCCATGGGCTGGCAACGGGTGACGGAGAGGATGGTGTCCCCGGCCAGGAGAAGTCGCCGATGGGTGGACTGCAGACGATGCAGAGGAACCATGACCTGCCGCTGGCCCACAAACCGCCCGGGGGAGCCGCTGCAGCCCTGAACAGTGATGGTGAACAGGGTTGTGGACTCGGGGCCAGCCGCGAGCAGGACGTTCATGGGAGCTGCTGGAAGTCTCGATTCCCCAGAGGTTAGAGGGTTTTACGAAGCATCTCCTCACAACAAGTACCCCCAAGGGGATTCGAACCCCTGCCGCCTCCGTGAAAGGGAGGTGTCCTAGGCCTCTAGACGATGGGGGCTAGAGCTTCTGGCAAGGCTTAATCATAGGCTTGAGGAGGGTAAAGGGTCAACCTCTTCCCTCCGTTTGTCGGGCCAACAAGGTCCGGGCCAGCTAGTGGCCGGGCAGTTTCTGGTTGCGCCAAACCGGAACCGTGAAATAGAAGCAGGATCCTTCCCCAGGCTCCGACACCACCCAGATCTTGCCAGTGTGGACCTCCACAACCCGGCGGCAGACGGAAAGACCCACGCCAAATCCCGCAGTTTTCCAGGAGGTTTGGGACAAGCGCACCTGATCCTGGAAGATGCGTTCCTGCTCGTCCACCGGAATCCCGGGGCCGTTGTCGCAGATGCTCACTTGCACCCATTGGCTGGTGCGATGCATGAGACCCAGCTTCACCTGGCCCCCATCCGGGGTGAACTTGAAGGCGTTCTCCAGCAGGTTGAGCAGCACCTGGCGCATGCGTCGCGAGTCGGCAAAGACGTCAGGGATGTCGCTGGGAATATCCGTTTGTATTACCAGGTTGCGACCAGACCACATTTTCTCCAATTCCAGCAGTACGTCGGCGCAGACCTGGGAGAGACTGAGGCGCTGGGGGTTAAACAGGGCTTCCCAGCGGGTGCTCCCCACTTCCAGCAGGTCGTTGGACAGTTGCTCCATTTCATGGAGGCGGCGCCCGAGGATATCCAGAAGCTCTTCGTTGCCAATGTGACCCCTTTTGAAGCTTTGCAGAGCCAGACTGGTGGTAGTCATGGGGGTGCGCAAGTCATGGGCCACCATGCGCAGTTGGCGCTCTTGAAACTGCAAGCGGTCAATCAGGGCTTCGTTCTCCTGGCGCAGCACCAGAAGCTGGTCCTCCAGCTCCAGTGCCCTGGGACTGTCGCGGCCATCCTCCGCCGGCGAGGGAATCACCGGCATGGCCAGGCTGTTCAAGCGCTCCATCTGACCCCAGCGCGGTAGCCAGGACTGCACCTGGCTCAGCATGGTGATGCCCGTAAACACCTGGCGTGGTGCTGGGGAAAGCTTAACCAGCGCCGGCATGGCCACCAGTTTGTGCAACTCCAGCAACTCCGGGTTTTGTCCGGGCTCAATGAGCTGGAGATGGATGTCCAGCTCACGGTGGTCATCCTGCAGAAAAGCCATCAGCCGCCGCAAATCCCGGGTGGCCAAATGGTGCTGACTGGCCACCAGCAGGAGGGATACGCCGATACTGGCTTGCTGGTTGGTTGCAGTGGGACCACCCACCCGTCAATGTTGCGAAGGTATGCTCACTCTAATTCCTTCTTGAAGGAAACATGAAGATGTGGACCGTGACCGTGTTGATGCCGTGATGTTAGATGTTAGAAGCTGGGGTGAAAAGCTCCCGATGAGCGCAAGCTTTTCCCACTGGCCCACTGACGCAGTTGTCGCTAAACAGGACTCAAGGAGGTAGGCTGCGCTGACCTCATCCACCGTTCAGTTGCTTTTGTGGCTCACCCCAACGAGTTGATTACCCGCGTACCGCTCACCAGGAGCCGTGGCCCCTTTGGCGATGGGGTGGACCAGGTGATCCGCCGTTGGTTCAATCGCAATGTTGGCCTCTGGCGCAGCCACCGACGCTTTGACTTCTGTGACGGCAGCACCGTGGCCATGGACACCATGCTGCACATTGAATCCTTTGAAGATCCCCTCAAGGGGGATTCCTGCTACCGCTTCCGCTGGTGGCCTGCCCAGAAAGACACGCCGTTCAGTGAAAATTCTTCTTATGCCACCACAGGGGCAATAGAAGCCTATCTGATCGGCCATCAACTCTACCGCAGCCGTGGCTACTTTTGTGGCTCCCCCATCCGTTCTCGCATCCGCCAAGTGGACGAGCAGGAGGTGGTCTTTGAGTCCCACTACATGGAATGGGATATTCTGGAGCACATTCGCCTGGTGGATGATGCTCGCTACCGGGCCCGGTCCATCTACTCATGGCAAAACAGCACCCTGGCCCTTGTGGAAGTCCACCATGAGGTGCGTGAGGACCTGCCGGCTGACGAGGCAGCACAAGCATAGCCAGCTGATATGTGGTCATTTGTCCATCCTCCTGGGAAGGGTAAGCACGCCCTCTCCTCCCCCATGCCCGAGACACCAGCAACCCAGGCTGCTCAGCCCAAGTCTTTTTTCCTGAGCCCGGATCTTCACAACTACATTCTGAACCACGGCGGTGGCCCCGATGCAGTGCAACAGGCCTTGATGGCCGCCACCCAGGCGTTGGGACCAGTGGCCAGGATGCAGATTGCTCCGGAACAGGGGGTGTTCATGGAGTGGCTGGCCCGGGTGATGGGCGCCCAGCGGGCCATTGAGGTGGGCACCTTTACGGGCTATTCCGCCCTCTGCCTGGCCCGCGGTCTGGGTCCCCAGGGGCGCCTGCTCTGTCTGGACGTGAACGAAGATTGGACCCGCATTGCCCAGACGCACTGGCGCCAGGCTGGTCTGGCAGATCGTATCACGTTGCGCCTGGGACCTGCCGCCACCACCCTGGCAGCCCTCTCCCAAGAGCCCAAGTTTGACCTGGGCTTTATCGATGCCGACAAGGAAAACGGCCGCCTCTACTACGAGGAGGTACTGGCGCGGCTGCGGCCAGGCGGGGTGCTTATTCTGGATAACGTCCTGTGGGGCGGCAAGGTGGTGGAGCCGCACTGCCACCCTGGAGACACCTCCCTGCAGGCCATTTGTGCATTGAACGACGTTGTTGCTGCAGATGCACGGGTGGAAGTGGCCTTTCTGCCGCTGGGCGACGGCCTATTGCTGCTGCGCAAGCGCTGAATGCTGCGACGCTACGCCCCGCAACCCCCGCAGGGCAGCAGCAACGTCGGGCTGACCCATGAGGGCTTCCCCCACCAATACCGCCTGGGCGCCAGCCGTCGCCACCTGCTCCAGGTGTTCGTGCTTCTTCAGGCCGGACTCACTCACCAGTAGGATGTCGCTCTGGTGCAGGGCCTGACGGTAGGTGGTGGCGAGCCGTTGAGTCACCGCCAGGTCGGCGGTGAAGGTGGCCAGGTCCCGGTTGTTGATGCCGATGAGGTCCACCCCAAGGGCCAGGGCCCGCTCCATCTCCACGGCATCATGCACCTCCACCAGACAGTCCAATCCCAATTGGCAGGCCACTTTGCACAGATAGCCAATGTCCTGATCCGAGAGGACGGCGGTAATGAGCAGGGCCGCGTCGGCGCCGGCAGCCCGGGCCTGGAACAACTGGTAGGGGGAGAGGATGAAGTCCTTGCACAGCAGGGGCAGGTGTACCGCCTCCTGCACGGCGCTGAGAATCGCAAAGCTGCCTTGAAAAAACTGCTGATCCGTGAGCACCGAGATGCAGGATGCTCCAGCGGCGGCGTAGGCCTGGGCCAGGGCGACGGGGTCAAAATCCTCACGGATGACCCCTCGGCTGGGGCTGGCTTTTTTGATCTCCGCGATGACGGCGGGCACCTCCGGCGCCTGACGCAACGCCCGCCGAAAACCGCGGGTGGGGGGTAGTTGCTCCACCTGCTGCTGAAGCTCCTGCAGGGAAACCCGCTGGCGGGCCTGTTCCAGCTCCTCTCCCTTGGCCCAGACAATTTTTTCCAAAATATGGCGGGGCTCACTCTCTGGATGGGGGGTGGCGTAGGTGAGATGGGCCACCCGCACCAGAGGGCTGGGGCGGCGGCGGCGGATCTGCATGGATTAGGTCTGGTGGTGGATGGGGATCAGGAGGAGAGGGTCGCGGCGGCTTGCTTATAGGCCACCTCCACCACCTCGCTGAGGGTGGGATGGGTATGCACGGCCCGGCTGAGCTGCTGGACGGACTGGCCTGCGGCCATGGCATTGGCCACCTCCTGGATCAAGTCCCCCGCGTGGAGACCATAGATCTGGGCCCCCAGCACACGGCCGTTGTCCCGACGGAACAGGAGTTTCATGAGGCCGTCCCCTTCGGCTTCCGCCAGGGCCTTGGCATTGGCGCGAAAGTAACTGCGCACGCTACCCAGTTCAAACCCCTGCTCCGTGGCCTCCTGCCGGGCCTGCTCCTGGGTGAGCCCCACGGAGCTGATCTCGGGATGGGTGAACGTGACGGCGGGAATGCTGCGGTAATCCATTGTACGCCCATGGCCAAGGATGTTCTCCACAGCCGCAATACCCTGTGCGGCAGCGGCATGGGCCAGCATGAGCTTACCCGTCACGTCCCCCACAGCCCACAGCCCCTCCACGGGCTGACCATCCTTCAGCACCCGCAAACCCTCGTCCACGGGAATGAAGTCCCGCTCCGTGGCCACCCCCATACTGGCCAGGTTCAAATCCCGGCTGACGGGGGCGCGACCGGTGGCCACCAGCACCCCGTCCACCTCCAGTGTGTCCACCAGTTCCTTGCTGGCGGCATGGCGAAGCTCGATCTGCACCGGCGATCCTGGCGTCACCTTGCTGGCCAGGACCCCGGTGTAGGTGTCAATGTCACGGGCCTCGATGAGGTGGCGGGTGGCCAGCTTGCGAATATCCTCATCAAAACTGGGCATGAGCTGATCCAGGGCCTCAATCAGGGTTACCTCACAGCCCAGCGCTGTGTAAATGTCCGCAAATTCCAGGCCGATGTACCCACTGCCCACAACGGCAATCCAGGAGGGCAGCCAGGACAACTCCAAGGCCTCGTCACTGGTGAACACCGTGTGACCATCCAGCGCAATGCCCCGTGGCACAAAAGGCTCGGACCCGGTGGCGACGATCACGTGGGCCGCCGTGATCTCCCGCTCAATGCCCCGGGCGGAGCGCACCACTACACCATGGGGGCCGTTCAGACGGCCGCGGCCCTCCAGCACCTGCACCCCCAGGCGTTTCAACGTTTTGCCGATGGAGGTGCGCATGGTGTCCACCAGTTGCCGGGCGTGGTCCGCCATGGGCTGCCGCTGGGCCGTTGCGCCGCCGCTGTGGATGCCCAGACGGGCCAGGCGCGTCCGGTCGTTCAGTTCCCGCACCCGGCCACTGGCCGCCAGCAGTGCCTTTGAGGGGACACATCCCCGGTTGACACAGGTGCCCCCCAGCTCCCGTGCCTCCACAATCGCTGTGCGCAGACCATTCTCGGCGGCGTGCTTGGCGGCGTCAAAGCCCCCGTAGCCCGCACCAATCACCACTACGTCAAGGTCAAAGTCCTGGGCCAAGGGTTCACTCACGGCAAGTGGTTCCCATTCTGAACCGCTGCCAGCACAATCCACCCGTCACCAGGGCAGGCCTTTGCAAGGCAAGGGCAATTCAGGCCGGCCGCAATCGCTCAAACAGCAGCAGTGCGCCGGCCACCGCCACGTTCAGGGAGTTCACCGCATCACTGTGGGGAATGGAGACTGCCACCTGGCAGCGGCTCACCACTTCAGTAGATAGACCAGCACCCTCGTTGCCCAGCACCAGAAGGCTGGGCAACGACCAGTCCAGTTGGGTGTAGGGGAGCCCTCCGGCAACACAGGTGGCCATGGTGCGCAGGCCCTGGCCACAGGCCTCCACCAGCACCGGTTCCAGGTTGGAGACCTGGCGGATGGGTATCGCAAAACTGGCTCCGGCCGCGGCGCGGAGCACCTTGGGCTGCCATGGATCCGCGCAGTGCGCCAACACCACGCCAGCCACCCCTGCCGCCACGGCGGTCCGCAGCAGGGTGCCCAGGTTGCCAGGATCCTGGACGTGATCCAGGGCCAGCAGGAACCGGGGTTGCCGGGGCCAGGGCGCCTGGGGCAACAGGGCCGTGGCCACCACCCCATCGGGATGGACCGTTGTGGCCACAGCTTCCAGAACCCCATCGCTGACAGGTTGTTGGAGGCAGAGCGGAATTTGTGCCAGCAGGGTGGGACGATGCTCGCCCCAACGCTGGGTAAAGACCACCTGCTGCAGGGACAGGCCATGGCCCAAGACCTCCTCCAGCAGGTGGGTCCCCTCCAGCAGCAACAGTCCCGCCTCGCGCCGGCCACGGGCCGTATGGAGTTGCCGCAACTGTTTCACCAGGGGATTGCGCCGGCTGGTGATCAGGGGTTGTTGCTGGCCATTGTTGTGCAATGGTGGTGGGCCTCGCGGTCGGAACAATGGCGTGCTATGTTACTCTCCCGAAACCTTGATCACCATTAGACAGCTCATGGCTTCCACATCTCCACAGAGTCCTGATCAGTTTGAAGATTATATAAAAGATTTACTTGAAAAGAATTATGATTACGAAGTAATTAAGCCACCAAAAGGTATGTTTGGCTATGATATTGAAATCATAAACAATGGAAAACCCATTGCGGTCCAAGTCAAGAAGTATAGAACACCTGTTAATCGTGCTCACATCCAAAAGTTTATGGGATTCATGGGACTACATCATGCAGAAAGTCAATTTAGTGAGGGATGGCTTATTTCATCCAGTGGATTTTCAAAACCAGCTATTGAACATCTCAGGAATGAATCCAGAGAGAATCCGAGAGCCTCTGTTGTTTCCCTTGGTACAATCTATCAAAGCGATATCAGATGGGATTACCTCGATCCTAAAAGCTCATTTCATACCCATCAAGACTCCTCAAGAGAGATAAGTCTGCCTGTTTCTTCATTGGAAGACTATCAAAATAACATTCATAGGCGTTATTATTTCGGCATTTTTACCAATAAAGGTGGGACTGGTAAAACAACAGTAGCTGCCCATTTGGCAGGAGCTTTTACCTTAATGGGCTATGATGTCATTTTGGTTGACATTGATCCGCAAAAGAATCTTAAAAAGCTTTTTCAAGAAGATCAAGAAAATAAAGATGATCTAGGCGCAGCAGCATCATTATATGTTCAACCTCTTCGTCCCGGACAAATAGGAAGCGTCATTTCTGTTCTGGATAATAAAGAATGGGAAGATGATAAAGATAATCACAATGATATAAAAATCGTAATTTGTGATTGTAACCCTACATTTGAAGAGAACTCAAACGACTTGGTTAAGGAGTTTGATTATTGTGTAATACCGACAACACTAAATCCGCTAGGTATTGCCAAGAATAGTGATGTAATCAAGAGAACATTTGAGAAGATCCGTACTGAAAATAGCAGAGCACAAATGCATGTCTTGATTAACCATTATGTCGAGCATAAAAGTAAAGAAAAGAAAAATAATCTTCTTTTAGATTTACTTAAAGAACAAATAGATTTTAACGAAGACAATAAATCCTACCTAATTGACCCAAGCATCTGTGCTATTCATCGCAGTGACTCTTTGTATTATTGGGGTATGCACATTGTAGAAAAGAAGAAACCTCAATTAGGATTTGAATTGAGCGGCGGCAAATGTGTACCTAGAGAGGATTTCCTGAAACTTGCAGAGTATTTCCGTGGAAAATTTTGAAGAGCTATAATGGGATGAGCCTCACAAAAACGTGAGTTAGGTAACCTCTGAACAAGTCCCCTTCGGGTTCTAATGAGTCTTGGAGAAGCCCAGTAGAGACAGGGAAGTGAGAGCCCGCCGCCGGCCAAGTTGGCCTTTATTCAGAGATGCCTTAGTCCTGAAGAGGATCAATTGCCACACATCCCTATCTCGCCGCAATAGCTGCGATATGACCGGCGAACCCAGTCACGAAGGACTTGGGCGAAGTAAGCTCGCTGAAGTGACGATAGTGACCATCCTTGGCCGCTTCACGGGGAGACAGCAAAAGCGTGGCGCTAGAATAGAGGCCTTCCTGCACGAGTCGCCTGCAAAGCAGGTCATAGCGTTGTGCGTAGGATGCACCTTTGAAGGCTTGATCAACAGGAAAATGCGGCTCCTTGTCCTTCACCGGCGAATTGGACTTGTCGCAATTCTCAAGGAGCATGATCCAGGCAAGGAAGGGGCGTGGCGTGTCCTCCCCAAACGCCCCTTTGCGGTAGGCCGTCCAGAGGTCGTGGGCGGCACCGATGGCCTCTTCGGATCGATTGTTGAAGTTGTTGCCAAAAGACGGCCCAACCTGCGACTTGAACTCGAGTGCGGCCACCAACTTGCCGTGGTGCATCACGAGCAGGTCCCAAAGCTTTGTCGGACGGAAAAAACCCGGTAGTGTCAGGACGCGCTGCTGCACGCAAATGTTGTCCGGGGCAAGGCCATTGGCTTCAACCAGGGATCGGGCCATGGCAAGAAACCCGTCCATGTTCTTGCCTGCCGTCACCGCGCCGCGCCAACCCGCGTCCTGGTTGCCGGATTCGATCTGCTTGGCGAGCGCCGCTTCACGGTTGCCCCAAAAGAGCTTTATCGCCTCCCGGGCCTGCGCCTCATAATTGGCGAGATTGAGGCTCATTGCACCACCTTGCCTTCCATCTTGCCTTCCATCAGGGCCATCTCATCAACCGAAAGATCATAGAGGCTCGCGACGATTCCGTTAAGCTCGTGGCGATCATTCGTGTCCGAGCAGCGCCTTAAACACTCACGCACGGGCTCACCAACGCTTTCCCACCGAGGGAGCCTGATCCGCCTGAGATACTGGGCCTGAAACCGCAAATATCCTCCCCGCATCCTGGTTGAATAAAGCGACACAAAGAAGCGGGCGATGCCAGAGCGCATCACCGCCTGTAACGCATGTACGTCCCACGCATCGGCTGTGATGAAATAGAGGTTGTGGTGTGGGTAGAGCTTCCCGCTCTCATAGACGATTGATGCATCTCCCTTGATATCGGGGATCAGCAGTTTCTCGCGGTCAACGAGCGCCGGATCAATGCGATCGATGGTGCGATACCAATTGTGGGGAGCTTTCTTGGCAACGTGCCGCCGTGCAATCTGCTGATACCGCTCTTGCAGGTAGCGTTTTAGCTTGGGGAAGTCCTCGAGGCTGACAAGCTTGCCGTCATCGCCAAAGGGGTTGATCACCCCTTTACCTCCCCATTGGACGTGTCCCTTGAGAATGTCCTTGGTCGTCACCAAGGGAAGTTTCCGGCATGGCTCCACCTCCAGCCCCTCAAAATCTCCAATGAAGGCTTTGTCCGCACCGGTGGCAACACCAATCCCGACTTTGCATCCAGCGTCCTCTAGTCGAGGAAATTGGGCCTCAAGATGACGCACCAGGGCGAGTACATCCAAGTCTTCCAAAATCCACGGCTCACCGCCCGACGCAATTGCGTCGATCTCATGGACGACGCTCGAGGCTTTCAGCTTCGGCAATGCAAGTTCACGAACAAGGCTGCCCAGTGCATTCTTGTTGACGTCGGGGCGGGCAAACACACGGGTGCCGTTGCCGGTCTGACCGGGTGTACAGTGTTCAATAACGATGATAGCGGGATAGGCGCTCACCTGCGAGTGAAATGCATCGGCGCCAACCATGTCGATGTAAGTTGCCAGGTGGTATGTCTTACTGACCAGCTCGCGCAGCTTCTGGCCATAGCGGTTCTTCATCCACCGATCAGCGCAAATGAAGCCAAGCTTCCCCCCTTTCCCCAAAAGACGAAGCGACTGCTCGATAAAGGGCACGTAGAGATCGGCGCGGTCGTAGATCGTGCTGTAGCGCCGCCGGTATTCGCCCATGAGCACATCGGGGATCATGTCCTGGCGCACATAGGGGGGATTGCCGACAGCGTGAGTGAAGTCCTGATCAAAGTCGCAGAGCAGGAAATCACCTTGGATAAACCATGTATCGAGGAGGGCTGCGGTGTCCTTTCCGGACACACCCTGCCTAATCATCAGATCACCCAGGGCTTGCCGGGTGCTCTCAAACGTCTTGCGGTGCAATTCGACGCCTCGGATGGCGGGAGCAAGCTGCTCAAATCCGAGACCGTCCGGCTCACGTTGCGCCGCCGTTAACAGCCGCTCCACGGTCGGGAGCATGAAACCTCCGTTCCCGAAAGACGGTTCGAGGAGACGGAAGCTTGTCAGGGGCTGATCGACCGTATAGCCAACCAGATCAAGAATTAAATCGACAATCTCGCGCTTGGTGTAGATCGCCCCGCGCTTCTCGATGCCACTGTCACTTGCGAGCTGCTCAACGGCATCCGTGATTAGAGAGAACCCCTCGAAAGACAGCTGAACGGACAGTGACTGTGCCAATCTGTTGACCTTAAACTGAGACATGCCGACGATAGAGACACTCCAAGGCACCCACATTGTCAGTCAAGGTATAGCGCTCCAGCACCCGTTGTCGGGCCTGATGACCCAGATCGGCCGTCAAGCGTGGTTGATCACGAAGGATGGGCAGGATGGTGCGCAGTTGTGCGGCCACGTTGTCTGTGGGCAAGACGATGCCGGCACCACCGGCTAGCACTTCCCCATGGGCCCCTGCATCCGTGGCCACACAGGCGGTGCCCACGGCCATGGCCTCCAGAAGCGCCAGGGACAGCCCTTCCACCAGCGACGGCAGAATGAACACTTCCGCGTTGCGCAGCAAGTTGAGTCGTTGCTCCGGCCGCTGCTCATAGCCCCACCAGTAAATCGTTCCATCGTCACTGGCCAGGGGAAGGGAAGCCCGCAAGGGTCCATTCCCCACCACGGCCAACATGCAACCCTCCGGTCGAATCATGCGCCATGCCTTGAGCAGGGCTTCCACGTTTTTCTCCGGCGCCAGGCGACCCATGTACAGAAACAGCCGCTTTCCCTGGAAGACTGTGGGCATGGTGCTGGGGCCAGGGCGCCACACCTGGGAATTGATGCCGTTAGGAATAATAGCCAGGCGAGACCGGGGCACACCCAACCGCGTCAGCTCCCGGGCCTGCAAGTCCGAGAACACCACCACACTGCTGTAGCGGGCCAACGCCGGAGCGTAAAGCTTGTAAAATTGCCGCATGGTGGCTGCCGTGGCACTGCGCTGCCGGGCGTTAAACGGGGAGTGGAAGGTGGCCACCAGGGGAAGCCCCAGTTGCTGGCAGATCTCCGGCAAGCGAAAATCCAGAGGCGAGAGCGTGAGGCTGGCATGCACCAAGTCCGGCTGGAGGCGCTGCAGGGCATGGCGCAGGTCGCGGGCAGCTTGGGGGCTGGGAATGGTGTAGATCTGTGACCTGAGCAGATAGGGGAGGGCCACCTCCGGCAGATCGTCTGCCAAGGCCGTTGTGGTGACTGGGGTCCCTTGACCATCGTCCCAATCGCTGTCGATTCCATGGCCGGTGTCTAAAGCGGCGGCGTCCTCCTGCTGCAGGCTGCTGCGGAACATGCGTCCCAAGCTCAACTGGGCCGCCGGTGTGTCGAAGTGGAAAAAAGACACCCCATGACCCCGCTCCCGCAACGCCTCGGTGATAGCCAGTCCGTAAGTGACGTTGCCGCAGAACGGGGACTTTTTGCCAAGCCAGGCAACATGCACTGGTCCCATTGCACCGATGGACGTCACGCTAGCAGGACCGCCGGGTGCTGGCTTGCTGTGGGTTGGCGGCATTCGCCGCCAACTGCTCCAGAAAGCCGAGGCACCGTGGTTGCCGCTGCAAGTGCTGGCCAATCCAGAGGCGCAGCAACCGCAGCAGCCGTTGCCACACCGGCAAGGGTCCCATCAGGTCTCCGTCTGCCCGACGCCGTGGCAGGGCTTGCCGCTGCAGCCGTTGCAGCAGCGCCAACTCGGACCCATTGAGCACCATGGCGGCGCCGGGCTGCCTGCCCCTGTGAAAACCTTCGGACGGAAAGAAACTGCAGCACCAGTCCCAGTTCCCCAAGGGGGGCGCCAGAGGGCTGTGGTCACCGCAGCACCAATCTGTCGGTAGGGCCAGGCCGCCGCTGGCCAGCAGGTGCATGGTCCCCTGAACGGCAACGGCCACCGTTTCCCGCAGCACCTGCGCTCCCGGAGCCGATTGATCCAGGCGCTGCCAGTGGAGCCGCAGCAGCTCCACACTGGTTGGCGCCGGATCCCCCTGCTGCACCAGCAGGAGGGTGAGTTCAGCCAGCAACTGGGCGGCCGTCAGGGATTCAAGGCCTTGCCCCAGGCCTGCAAACGTCTGCCGCACCTCCAGTTGGGTGACCCGTCCCAGGGAACCACGCCCGCTGGCGACCAGAAGCCGCAGTTCCCGCAGGGGCGCCGCCCCGGCCAAACTGGAACCGGGTCGTCGTGCCCCAGGCACCACCAGCCGGGTGATGCCCTCCTCGGGTGTGATCACGGTGAGCAAACGGTCTCGCTCGCCTATGGCCGAGGCCTTGAGGCTCAGGCTGACGTCAATCAAGCGCACCTTGGCCATGGACGAGCTGCCCCGTCAGCGAAGCGTGCCCATCTCGCCACGGCGTGCGGCCTCCAGCAGCGCCGGAGCGCCACTGAGCCCCAATCGCTGGGCGCCAGCCTCCAGCAGCCGCAAGGCCTGCTCCAGGCCATGGATACCTCCGGACGCCTTCACACCGGCCCGCTTCCGGGCCCGCTTCACCAACTGGCGCACCACCTCGGGGGTGACCCCAGGCCCGTAGCCGGTACCGGTCTTGAGCCATTGGGCCCCCGCATCCACAGCCACCTCCACCAGGGTCTCCAGCAGAGGGGTGGGCAGCCGCGCCGCCTCCGTGATCACCTTCACCGGCAGGCCCAGTTTGACAATGGCGGCCAACTCCCCATAAACCTGCTCCGTGTCGCCATCGGCAAGGGCGGCAAAATCTGGCACCACGTCCAACTCGTCGGCGCCAGCCTCCGCCACCCACTCCGCCTCCGCCAGTTTGACGGAGGAGGGCACGGCGCCTGTGGGGAAGCCCACCACGGCCACCAGCCTGGGTCCGTTGGGGGGCAGGTGGCGCCGCACCCGCTTGACCCACCCGGAAGGGACGCAGAAGCCTCCACATCCCCAGAACTTGGCCGCTTCCACCTGCTCCCGCAAGGCGCTGCTGCTTTGCAGAGGATCCAGGCAGGCGTGATCCAACAGGGACGGCAAGTGGATGGTGGCCAGCAACCCCTGCAGAGGGCCATGATCTTCTGCGGCAGCGGGATGGTTCATCAGCCGCGGGGTTCAATCACCCCATAGCCCCCATGGTTGCGGCGGTAGACCACCCGGATCTGCTTGTCTTCCCGGTCCCGGAAGACGTAGAAGTCATGGTCCACCAACTCCAACTGGGTGATGGCCTGCTCCAGGGTCATGGGAGGCATGGCAAAGTACTTGCGCCGCACTGCGGGTGTGGGCAGAGCCGGTCGCGACTGCCCCTGCTCATTGAGTCGTGCGATGGCCTCACTGCCGCCGTTGAGGGCGGCACGGGCAGCACTATCCCCACTGGAACGATTGCCCTCGGCGCGGTGGTGGTCCTTGATGCGCTCCTTGTAGCGGCGTAACTGACGGCTCAGCTTGCTGGAGACCAGGTCGATGCTGGCGTAGAGGTTCTCCGAGCGCTCTTCGGCCCGGATGATGGTGCCGTTGGCGAAGATGGTCACTTCCGCGGTTTGCTGCTGCACGCTGGGATTCCTGGCCACGGAAAGATGGACATTGGCTTCGCTGATCAGACCCTCGAACTTGGCCACGGCACGGCTTAGCTTGTCCTTGGTGTAGTCACTGATGGCCTGGGTGATCTCGAGATTACGGCCATGGATCAACAGCTTCATAGGCTGCTCCTGAACACAGGTGTTGGCCTCAGGGTAACGACCCAACCCCCTCCTAGACCATGCGGCAAGCAGATCTGTTGCAGCTCGGGCTGGTTTCCATCACGGATGCCTTGGCGCAGCAATGGCAGCGGCAGCAGCAACTTCTGCTCCGGCCCAATGGTCGCGAAGCAGTTCTGCTCATGCAACATTCCCCCTGCTACACCATGGGGCGGGGCAGCAGCGCCACCCATCTGCGCCGTGGTGTCCAGGGTCTGAGCCACCCCTTGCACCACGTTGATCGCGGTGGCGAGGTGACCCACCACTGCCCTGGCCAGCTTGTGCTCTGGCCTGTCCTGAACCTGCAGCACCACACCCCGGACCTGCATTGGTACTTGCGCAGTCTGGAAGCCGTTGTGCTGACGGTGCTGGCGGCATTGGGGTTGCCCGGTGAGCGGCAGCCAGACCTGACCGGGGTGTGGTGCGGTGGCCGTAAAGTGGCGGCAGTGGGTATCGGCTGTCGCCGCTGGATGACTCGCCATGGCCTGGCCCTCAATGTGAGCTGCAGCTTGCAGGGCTTTGACGCCATTGTTCCCTGTGGGCTAAGGGATCATGCGGTGGGGCGGCTGCTGGACTGGCGCCCCGGCCTCACCTGCGCCCATGTGGAACCCCTCCTGTTGGCGGCCGTGGCGCGGCAATTTAATCTTGAACTCCTCCCCTGTCCGGCTGTGGGATAGTGATGGGACCTGTGCCGACGTTCCCTGGGATGAGCAGCCAATCCAAGGCCCATATTGCCTGGCAGGCAACCCGGGCTGACGTACGCGTACAGCAGTCGGGACCCGATTGGAGCGGGTTGAAGCAGCTCCACGACCTCTGGCCGGAGTTGACTCGCCGCCATGGTTCCCTTGAGGCGTTGAACGCGCCCCACGCCACACCACCCGAGACCTTCACCTTTGCCGAGCTGGAGGCGGCCATCGACACCACCCGCACAGCCCTGCACAGCCTGGGTCTGGGGGGCGACGATGTAGTGGCGCTTTTGGCAGACAACGGTCCCCGCTGGCTCATTGCGGACCAGGCGGTGATGAGCTGTGGGGCTGCTGACGCTGTGCGGGGCTCCACGGCTCCGGTGGAGGAGTTGCATTACATCATCGAGGACTGCAACGCCTGTGGCCTGATCTTGCAAGACCAGGCCCTGCTGGAGCGTCTGCAAAGTCTGCCCCTCAGTGACCACATCTGGCAGCAGTTGCGTTTTGTGGTGTTGCTCACTGATGAGCCACACCCTGCCGAGCTTGGGTGGCCTGGCCAGCAGCCACGCTCCAACGGAACCCCGGTGCCGCTGCTGTCATGGTCCCGGTTGCAGCAACGGGTCCGGGGCAAGACTGTCCGGAAGGCCGCAGTGCTCAGTGGCGAGGCTGTGGCCACCATCCTCTACACCTCAGGGACCACGGGCCGACCCAAGGGGGTGCCCCTGCGGCACCGCAACTTAATCTACCTGATCCAGCAACTGATTGTGGCGGTTCAACCCAATCCGGGGGAGCAGACCCTCAGTGTGTTGCCCATCTGGCATTCCTATGAGCGGGCGGCTGGATATTTCCTCCTCAGTTGTGGTTGCCGGCAGAACTACACCACCATCCGTGATCTTCGGGACGACTTGCAAAACGTGCGGCCCCACTTCCTCATCAGCGTGCCGCGTCTCTGGGAAAGCATTCAGGAGAGTTTTAACAACAAGCTGCGCCAAGCGTCCCCCAGCCAGCGCACGCTGGTGCGCTCTGCCTTGGCCTGCAGCCGCTTCCACTGCGAACAGTGGCGGGCCTGGCAGAATCTCCACCCCGTTCCCTGCAACCCTGCCCGGCGGCTCCTGGGCCTGGTGCTGGCCGGTGTGGTTTTTCCCCTCCACCGGCTGGCGGGGGCGCTGCTCTGGCCCAAGCTGCGGCAAAAGCTGGTGGGGGGTCGGTTGCGCCTTGCCATCAGTGGCGGCGGCGCCCTGAGCCCGTCTGTGGACGGCTTCTTCGAGGCGGTGGGCATTGAGTTGCTGGTGGGATACGGCCTCACGGAAACCAGCCCTGTGCTCACGGCGCGGCGCCCCTGGCGGAATCGGCGGGGTGGTGCCGGCCAGCCCCTGCCCGGCACGGAGATCCGCATTGTGGCCACGGAACAGACCATGGGTCCCCGGGAGGTGGTGGGTTGGGGACAGACGGGGATTGTGCAAGCCCGGGGTCCACAGGTGATGGGGGGCTACCTGGGGCGGCCTGAGGCCACCGCCCGGGTGCTGGATGGGGAGAACTGGTTCGACACCGGTGATCTGGGTTACCTGCTCCGGGACGGTTCCCTGATGGTCACAGGCCGCGCCAAGGACACCATTGTGCTGGCCAACGGGGAAAATATTGAACCCACGCCGTTGGAAGACGCCCTGCTGGCCCATCCCCTGGTGCAGCAGGTGATGGTGGTGGGCCAGGATCGCCGCACCCTGGCGGCCCTGGTGGTGCTTGATGAGCCAGCCCTGAACGAAAAACGGCCCGCAGAACCAGACCAACTCATGGCCGTATTGCGCCGCGAATTTAACCAGTTGCTGGCCCAGCGCCGTGGTTCACGGCGGGAAGAGCGCCTCAGTGCCCTGGCCTTTGTGGACCCCTTCACCATGGACAACGGCCTGCTCACCCAAACCCTGAAACAGCGGCGAGACCGCATCGCCGCCACCCACCAGGCCCAGATTGACGCCCTCTACACGGGGTAGACATAACCAAACCCGAGTTTTGGATAAGGGGAAACAGGGGAAGCCCTCTCTTGCCCAGGCTTGTG
>NZ_FITM01000074.1 GCF_900047545.1 Candidatus Synechococcus spongiarum | reverse complement strand
GGCCTCCTTCCAGATCCCACTCACTACATCCTAACACCCTCGCCACTTGTTCAGAGATGCCTTAACCATATCGCCTACCCGTTCATAGACACCCAGTTCAATCCTCTGGTGATGGAAACAGGAATATTTGTGGTCGGCCCGACGATGTTGAGCGTGGCGAAGAAAGCGTTGCCAAAGAGGTCCATTTGTTGAATCAGCAGTTGGAGTGCAGGAGAACATGGAGCGGCGCAAGTGCCCGCTGCCCGTGACTCTATCCTGATTCACCTTAGTTTGAGACAAAAGGAAGGACTGAAAAATGCCTGAATGGGGCAACTACAGGGTCTCAGAACCCAACTGGCATAAGGCTTCTCAATAAGACCAGATGTCCTGGAGCGAATTTTCCAGAGTTTTCCAAAACCTAGAACCAGGATGCAACAGCACTGACCCAAGCTGGCGGCTCCCGTCCAGCAGTGGAGGGCAGGGGACGGCAGCGCCTCCCCAGGGGGGACAGAAAGAAATTCTGGAAAACCCGGCCCACGGCTTGCCACGGGACGGGTGCAGAGTGTAAAAAGGACTACCAGAGTAATCCGCGTTTCTTCCATGGCTCTCCAGCTTGGCGACACCGTGCCCGACTTTACCCAGAATTCCCAACTGGGTTCCATCAACCTCTACGACTTCGCTGGTGAAAGTTGGGTGGTGCTGTTTTCCCATCCTGCGGACTACACTCCTGTTTGCACCACGGAGCTGGGGGAGGTGGCCAAGCTGCGGGCCGAGTGGGACAAGCGCAACGTCAAGACCATTGCCCTGAGCGTGGACTCGGCCACAAGCCACACGGGATGGATCGGCGACATCAACGAGACCCAGAGCACCACGGTTGATTACCCCATCCTTGCGGATGAGGACAAGAAGGTGAGCGACCTCTACGGGATGATTCACCCCAATGCCTCCAACAGCCTGACGGTGCGCTCTGTCTTCATCATTGATCCCGCCAAGAAGCTGCGCCTGCAGATTACGTACCCCGCCTCCACAGGCCGCAACTTCGACGAGATTCTCCGTGTGATCGACTCCCTCCAGCTTACGGACAACCATTCCGTGGCCACGCCGGTGAACTGGAAGGATGGTGAAGACTGTGTTGTGGTGCCCGCCATTTCCACGGAGGACGCCAATGTGAAGTTCAGTAAGGGTGTGACGGAGATCAAGCCCTACCTGCGCATGACACCGCAGCCCAACAAGTAGGCATTCGCCCATGGGCGCTAGACTGCCCCTCTGGGCCGTTCAGCAAAGGGACGCCCTGTCCCGTTTGACGGTGCCCCAGTTTACGGCCCTCTGTGGCCTTCTGGTGATTGTAGTGGGCAGTGTCCTGCTCTGGATGCCGTGGTCCCACATTCAGCCCGTGTCCTACTGGCAAGCCCTGTTCACCGCCACGTCCGCGGTCACCGTCACGGGGCTATCCATCATTGATCCCGGCCGCGACCTGACAGGCTTGGGTCAACTGACCCTGATGGTGCTGATTCTCGTCGGCGGTCTGGGTTTGATGGCCATCTCCATCTACCTGCAGGGCTTTGTCCAGCAGGGGGCCCGCCTCAGGCGACGGGTGGACAGTGGCGAGAAGATCCTGGACCAGTTTGGTGTGGGTGGCGTGGGTCGCACCTTTTGGCACATTGCCGGGGTGGCACTGGGACTGATGACTGCCGGCGCCCTGCTGCTGTTTCTGTTGGGATTTGCCGCCAGTGAGACCTCCCTGCTGAGACGGCTCTGGTTTTGCCTCTTCCACGCCGCCAGCGCTTACAACAACGCCGGCTTCTCCCTCTGGAGCGATAGCCTAAAGGGCATTGCCGCCAACATCCCTGCCCAACTAGTGGTGATGGGCTTGATCATCAGCGGTGGTCTGGGCTATCGGGTCCATGCCGAACTCTGGGATTGCAAGAACTGGTTCCCGTTGCGTTGGCGCCGGCTGGATCTTCAAGCCAAGGTGGTTCTCCTCTCGTCCCTGTTGTTGATCCTGGTGGGATGGTTCGGCCTGCTGTTGTATGAAAGTCTCAACGGCGCCCAGGTGTCCTTTCAGAACCTCTCTGCCGCTGAGCGTTTCTGGGGCGCCCTGTTCCAATCGGTCGCCGCCCGCACCGCCGGCTTCCAAACCGTTCCCCTTGGCCTGGATCATGTGTCCGGCGCCAGTCTGGTGCTGCTCATGCTGCTGATGTTTATTGGCGCCAGCCCTGGCGGCACCGGCGGGGGCCTGAAAACCTCCACCATGGCCATTCTCCTGGCCGCCACGGCCTCCACACTGCGGCGACGTGAAGACGTTGTTCTTCTCTCCCGCACCATCGATACCAAACTGGTGGTTCAGGCCGCAGCGTTGGTGGTGAGTTCGCTGCTGTTTGTCAGCACCATGGTGCTGCTCATCGCTGTTGGCTCCAACCAGGAGTTCACCTTTCTGGAAAGCCTGTTCACCTGCATCTCGGCCTTTGCTACGGTAGGTTTTGACGTGGGTATTCTGGAAAAGCTCAATTTTTTTGGGCAGTTGGTG
The DNA here is from genome assembly GCF_900047545.1 of Candidatus Synechococcus spongiarum. Classification (GTDB taxonomy): domain Bacteria; phylum Cyanobacteriota; class Cyanobacteriia; order PCC-6307; family Cyanobiaceae; genus Synechococcus_B; species Synechococcus_B spongiarum_C. The sequence continues at coordinate 4,122 of NZ_FITM01000074.1, read as the reverse complement.
TTGATGGTGGGCATGTTTGTCGGGCGCCTGGGACTCCTGCTGCTGTTCTCCGCCCTTGTCCAGCCATTCCCCAAGACTACCCTTGTGCGCTATCCACGTGAACAGCTCACTGTTTGAGATCATCCCAGCCCATGGTTGCACCAAGCCACCCCTCCGGGACGCGGCCCGACTCCCCAGACCATGACCGCACCAAGTCCTGGTGGAGGCGTAAGGCAGGTCCACAGACAACCTTTGCTGTCGTGGGCTTGGGCCGCTTTGGACGGGCAGTCTGCAAAGAGTTGATTGCCTCCCGGAAGAGCGTCATTGCCATCGATAAGGACACTCATCTAGTGGAGATGCTACTGCGGCGGGATGATGACTTCAAAAGTGCTGTCACCGTGAGTGTGGACTCCACCGTGGAGGAGGAACTCAAGGAGGCAGGCGCGTTGGACGTGGACACCTTTGTGGTGGCGCTGGGGGAACCCCTGGAGGCGAGTCTCACCACCACCTACATTGCCAAACACGGCACGTCATCCGGGGTGAAGATGGTGTGCTCCCGGGCCAGCAGTGTCCTCCATGAACGGATGCTGAAAGCGGTTGGCGCCGATAAGGTGACCTTCCCCTCACAGGAACAGGGGAGGCAGTTGGGTGAGCAGCTTGTGCGCCCCAGCCTGCTGGATCGCCTGCAACTGGACAGCAAAAACAGCATCGAAGAAGTCCAGGTGCCCAAAGAGTTTATTCAACGGTCCTTGCGGGACATCAACCTGCGGAAGGACTATGGGGTGAGCGTGCTGGCCGCCGGCAGCGAGGGGGATCTGCGGGTCAACCCACCAGCCTCCATGATCCTCAGCCCCAATGACGTGCTGGTGGTGATGGGCAGCCAGGAGGACATCAAGCGCATTCACCACTCCTCCAACAGTTGACCGTGGCTGAAGATGGCATTGACTGCCGCCGCCTCAGAAGGGGAGACGCTTGCGGTCCTCTTTGCTGAGATCCGCCTGCATGTGTCGGAGGCGCCGGATAATGGTGTCATAGTACTCCGTCAAATAGGTTTCCAGGGTTGTGGTGTCAGCTGGGTCCAGGCCAAAGGCACGGTAGCTCTCCTCCATCGTGGCATCCAGACAGGCGCCGCTGCTGCCCACCTCCGCAAAAGCCAAGCGGTCATCCACGTTGAGCCCCGCTTCAAATGCGGAGACCACAGTGCGCAAGACCTTGATGATGAACGGCGAAGCCTTGAGCACCCGCGCCTCCTTTTTGGTGAGCGTTTCACAAAGCTGGATCACCTCCGTGCTGGTCCAGGCTTTGGGACCTACTGTGGGGAAGCTGCCCCCAACGGTCTCGGGCCGCTCCAGCGCCGCCACGGCAAAGCGGGCCACGTCCTGGGTGTTCATGTAGGCAATGGTGCTGCTACTGCTGCCGCTGACCCAGACGTTTTGGCGGTCCAGAACGGGGATGGCAAACTGGCTGATGAGTCCCTGCATGAAGCCGGCCGCCTGAAGGATGGTGGCCTGGAAGTCGGCATGGCGAAGCAACTCCTCGGTGCAGCATTTGATATCCATCAAGGGCACAGCGCGGTGCTCGCTTGCCTTAAGGATGGAATGAAACACCAGCCGTTGAACACCGGCTGCTTCCATACGGCGGAACAGGTTCAGCTTGCCGTCCCAGTCCACGGCGTAGACGCTCTGCTCGGAATCCACCCGGGTCGTGGCCGCGTCAATCACTGCTTCACAGCCTTCCAGGGCACGATCCAGGCTCTCGGCCTGGAGCAAATCCCCCTGAACCAACTCCCCACCCCACCCTTGCAAAAATCCCGCCTTACGGGGAGTCCGCACCAGGCAGCGCACGTCATGCCCCTGATCGAGACACCTGCGTACCACCTGACGGCCTAGGGTTCCGGTGGCGCCGATAATCAGGACCTTCATGAACGCTGGGCAGACAACTGACTTGGTGGAGCGTCAAGGGTAAGCGGCATCACTTGCTTCTGTGACCTGTCCTCTGCCTTAATTCTCGAAGTTGTCCCCCTGGAACTTGAGCACAACCAGCCCACCGATCAGGCCCACGGGAACGAGGAGCCAGAACAGGGCAGCCGTGCCGAAAATTTCACCAGCCATGGCGTGGTCGTGGAGATCAGTCTTCCATTGTGCCTGGCCGTGGGCAGCACAGGGGGGCGACTGCAACAGAAGCTTGGCGTCCGCTTCCATGATCACAGCCTCCCCCACCCTTCTGAACACCTCCGGATCCCATGGCTGCCGCAGGTGAGACCACGGACTGGGGGCAGGTCAGTGTGCTGCATTGGCAAGGTCAGCCGTTGCAGGTGCGTCAACTGGGTGGTGATCAGGGGCCACCCCTGGTGCTGATCCACGGCTTTGCCGCCGCGGCCGGCCATTGGCGCGCCAACGCTCCCGCCTTTGCCGCGGCCGGCTGGCGAGTGTATGGCGTGGATCTACTGGGGTTTGGCGCCTCTGCCCAACCCTTCCTGGTGCAGGACAACCGCACCTGGGCCCAGCAGGTGTTGCATCTGGTTGAGCAGCGCATCCAGGAGCCCGTGGTGATTGTGGGCCATTCCCTGGGGGCGTTGGTGGGGCTGACCGCGGCGGTGGCGCGCCCTGAACTGGTGAAGGCCCTGGTGTTGGCCCCACTGCAGGATCCAGCCCTGTTGAAGCCCCGGCTCCACCCTCGTCGTTCATGCTGCCGCTGTGGGCGGCAGCTCTTGACAAGCCTCCAGCGCTGGCTGGTGCCATGGCGTCTGATCCTCTGGTTATTCTCCCGGCCATGGCTGCTGGCCCTGGGGCTGAGGGCTGCCTACCACCATCGCCACCGGGTGGATCAGCCCCTTCTGCGCCTGTTTGCCCGCCCCTGTTGCCGCTCTGGCGCCGCCAGAAGCCTGGCAGGCATGACCATGGGTATGGGCGGACGCCCGCCACAGGCAACAGCCCCTGCCCTCTTGCGGCGGGTTGCCGGCCCAGTGTTGGTCCTCTGGGGGCAGGAGGATCGGCTGGCGCCTGAGGCCATGGCCAAAGCCGTGGTCCGGTTGCGCCCTGATGTGCCCTGCCGGGTGCTGGAGGGTTGTGGCCACTGCCCCCATGACGAGGACCCAAAGCGTTTCAATGGGGTGGTTTTGGCGTGGCTACGGGAGACATTTCCTGCCTGACGCCCTAACCTCAAGCACGGCACCTCTCCCTTCCTGCATAGGCCCCTTCAATGAAGCAGACCCTTTCCGTGTTGGTGGAGGATGAAGCAGGCGTGTTGAGTCGCATTGCGGGACTCTTTGCCCGCCGCGGGTTCAACATCGAGAGCCTTGCCGTGGGCCATGCGGAGCGGCCCGGCATCTCCCGCCTCACCATGGTGGTGGCCGGTGATGACCGGGTGATTGAGCAGATGACCAAGCAACTGCTCAAACTGGTGAATGTGCTCAAGGTTCGGAACCTGAGCCACATTCCCTCGGTAGAGCGCGAGCTGATGCTCCTCAAGGTGGCGGCCAGCCGGGACAACCGCTCCAAAGTTCTTGAGCTTGTGAATATCTTTCGCACCAAGGTGGTGGACGTGGCGGAGGGTGCCCTCACCCTGGAGGTGGTGGGAGATCCCGGCAAACTCCTGGCGCTGGAGCAGGTGTTGGAGCCGTTCGGGATTCTAGAAATCGTGCGCACCGGCAAAATATCCTTGGAGCGGGCTTCCGGGATTAACACGGAATTTCTCAAGGTGAGTGCTTTGCAGAAGCGGGTGCCCACTTGATGCTGGGTTGGCTTCCTTGCGGTGTGTCTGTGGTGTGCCGCTGGACTGGACCGCCGGGGGAGGGGCATAAACTGTTTCTGAAAAGTGGTAGACCTGCCCCACTTGAAGGTTTTGCTCCATGGCTGACAATCTCAGAAGTATCTTAAAGCAACCGATAGCCTTCCTCACGGAGTGCCCTCGCACCGGAAGGAAGTCAGTAGGGTAGGAGAATCCCCGACTTCACCCAAGGAAGCCGAAACAGTTGATTCAGAGTCTTCCCAGGAGCGTTTAGCTGACATTCTCAATAAACTCAAAATAAAAATCAAAACAGGAATGTTTAAGGAACCTCTGAATTGGCCTTCAAGAGAGGGCCATGGAGGATTTTGCATAGTTCTGGTCGGACTACGACAGTCAAAATCAGCCCAAGCTGGC
>NZ_FITM01000143.1 GCF_900047545.1 Candidatus Synechococcus spongiarum | reverse complement strand
CCGCACCAGCCGCAACATCGTCATTGGCGGTGTGGCAGGCGCCATACCGCCCCTGGTGGGGGCCGCGGCGGCGGCGGGCCACATCGGCCTCGGGGGCTGGTGGTTGTTCGGCCTGGTGATGGTCTGGACCCCAGCCCACTTCTGGGCCCTGGCCCTGCTCCTGAAAGACGACTACGCCGCAGTGGGCATCCCCATGTTGCCCGTGGTGAAAGGGGCGTTGTTCACCAGCCAGGCCATCGGCCGCTACGCCAGGTTGACGGCCGTGGCCAGTCTAGCGGGCACGGCCCTGTTGCCCAGTGGCGGGGTCTTGTACGGCCTGTTGGTGCTGCCCCTCAACGGCCGTCTGCTCCAACTCAGCGCCGCACTCCAGCGGCAGCCGGAGGAGCGGCAGCGGGCCACCAGCCTGTTCCGGTTTTCCATCCTCTATCTCTTCAGCATCTGCGGACTGATCCTGTGGTCCCGCAGTGAAGCGGCCACTCTGTTGAGCCAGCAAGCGCTGCACCTGTTGAGGCATTGGCCCACAGGACTCCTCGCTGGCTTGTGAGGGTTTCCGCGCCTCCTTCAACATTACCGCCTCTTCTTTGTCGTTCGTGCGCAAGCGGGAATCCCTTGCAATGGGTCCCAGGGCAGCCACCAGAAGCAAGCAGCCGGGCCATTGGCATTGGTTCTGACGCCATGCCTGGCTGCTTGTTTCTCCCTTACCCCACCATGGAAGGTCTCCTGCCACGGCGGGAGTGGTTGAAGCTGTGGCCAGTGGCGCTGCTTATCCTGTTGGCTAACGTGGTAAAATCCATGGTGGATCTCACCGAACCCAAGCGGCCAAGCAATGGCATCCCCCAACCCCGGCAATATGAACAGCACCCCCCACCGGGGCCAAGTCACCCCATGCCTGCCGTACCCCCTGAACTCAGAGAATGGTTGACAACACCGCTACAACCTGCCGTGATCCTGGCAGGTGTGGGACTGATCATGAAACGGATTGACGACCTGCGGGATTCCGTGAACAAGCGAATCGATGACCTGCGAGCTGATAACCAACGTCTTGACGGGAAGGTGGATTGCCTAGTGGAAGCCCTCCTGGCGGCCAAAGCCTTGACGCCTAAACCCTGACCACCAGCCGGTTTCCCCGGATCAAAACTTGACCCAACCCCTGACCCCAGAATTGATGACCGGCCACCACATATCCAACTGCGGTGGGGAGAAATGCGCCAGTTTAGCCTCTCTCTTTAACGAGTGGCCAGGGGGTGGGAGGAGAGTGCTTGCCACTGTTTCTGCCCAGTTGCATCCATCTCCGCTGACGGATTGATGGATCTCAAAGCCCCTTTCAGTTTATCGAATCGAAGGCGGTCTGCGCATCTGGAAAGCCTTCTCTATCGAATACCAGTCGAAACACGCCCTTGGCTGGGCCGTTGTGAATGGTCACCTTGCCAGCATTGAAGGTTTGTTCCAACGCGGAGAAAACTCGCTTTTTGTATGTGGTATTTTCGTTGGCGTCCAAGTGCTGGCCTTTCGTCTCAAACACCAGGACACTGGGTTTGCCCTTGATTTCGCCACCCATGGCCACAAAGTCCGGCCAGATGCGTTCCCGTCGCCAACCCCGCAAGTAATACTCGCCATGTTGCCTGATGGCCACCCGGTGCCACCATTGCAATGCCCTTTGCTCATCCAGGTAAAAGGCAAATCTGCGCTCCAGATCATTGAAATCCTGAGCAAAAACCGGCTCAAAAAGGCTTAACTGAACCGACTCCCCGTGTCTCTGCAACGGGACGGCGCTATCAGCGACTGGTATCTCGTAGCACTTGCGCAGGCGGTGATTGCAGTCGCTGGCCTCCAGGTCAAAGCGGATTTCTTCACTGGCCAGCTTGCCACGAAAAACCTGTTCCGCCTGGCGGTCCATGGCATTGGCTATGTGTTCGCGCAGTTGTGACGCCAAAGCGGAACGTTGACCGAAAATCGCCTTGTCGTCGGCGCCGGTGCCGCGCAGCCTCTGCACCAAGTCCTGGGCGATGCGGGCCGCCTGGAACGGATTAGGCAAAATGTCGGAAATGCGACGAGCATACCAGGCAATTTTTACGTTTTCGTTAATGTGCACCGCCTGAGGGTTATCGTAGGTGGAAGAAGTGCCGTCTGCCGCCAAATCCACTGTTGCTCTTATTTCCAGTGGATGAGCCGCCTGTGCGCTTTGGGGATCCGGTGCTTTGATCGTGGCCGTATTTATATCCGGCAGGATGTGCCTCTGGTAATCCAATTCTTCCCAACCACCATTGGTATCTCGGTGCAATACTTTGGGCAGGAATATTTCCGTATCTTTGAATTTTCCTATGCGCCGTACAGTTATCATTTTGAAATTGGTCCCATGGTTGGCATAGACGTTATCTTTTAGATCTCCCATACCTTCCTGCTCAAGACCCTCCTTTACGGACTCCACGGCGGCGTTCACGTCAGTACTCTGGCAATAAACATGACACTGGTCCAGAGGTTCCCGCCCAGTGAGTCGGGCATGGGGTTGGCGCATGACACGCCCCACCAACTGGGTGATGGCTCGCTTGGCTCTGGTGTTGTCCAGCATCACCAACATGTAGGCGAAGGGACAATCCCAGCCTTCCATCAAGGCGGCCCTGGTGATGATCCATCGCACCGGCGAGAATTCGGACAGCAGGTCAATGCCGGCCAATTCACGGCTGGTGCTGGATTGCACCTTTACCGCCTCGCTGGGAACTCCCAGGTTCTGCACCAGGTAGTCCCGTACGTCCTCAGCGTGGATGTGGTCGCCTTCACGCTGGTTGCTGCCGGTGCGTTCCACCCGTACTACCGCAATGGGCCTGATGGTCCACCCCTTGTTGTTTTGAAGGGAGACCGCCTCGTGGTCCAGTTCTTCCAACTTGGCGTGGGCCTGGCTGAGGGTGTGGTGCCAGTCGGCGTTGGTGAAACAAGTAACCTGCACAGGCAGCTTGATCATTCCTTCCGCTTTCAGGTCACTGCCCGGTATGTCCACCAGGAGGTTGCTTCTGGCACAACTGGGCGTGGCTGACAGTTCAATCACCAAACCGGGATTCAGGCGATTGACCGATTGTACAAACTCGTCGCTTTCGTTTCCCTGTCTGCCGTAGGCTTTGTGGGCTTCGTCCAGAACGACCACCGGACGTTTCATCTTGAAGACGTTGAAAAGGCTCTGCTTGGCAATGGGTCGGTCGAGGGCTGATGGGTCAAGGTCGCCAAATTTTTCCAGGAGCAGCGCATTGGCCATGGCATCGTCACTGGCCGGGAAGAAGGAGGTGTAACGACCGGAATCGCGGAACATTCGCAGAAAATCCCGGTTGTTGCTGCGGTTGGCGGATTGCAACGATATGAGCATGACGCAGAGGTAGTGCTCAACGTCCGCAGCAGTGAAAGGATCGTCCTTTTCCAGCATCTTGACACGCCCGCCGCTGCCCCGTTCCAGCATCTGCCTGTAGGGGTGCTGCCGGTCCCACAGTTTTTCCCTGGTCTGCTGATAGATGGCATTGCTGGGAACCATCCACAGCGTCAATCCACTGCTCCGATTCAGACGTTCCAGCGCTGCAGCCCCCAGCAGCGTCTTGCCGCCGCCTGTAGGCACCTTGAAGCAGACATGGGGAATGGGAAAACCCGCTGCCGCAGTGCGTTCAACATAAGACCTTGTCACCTCGCCGGCGTCAGCCAATTTCTGCCAGGCCGATTTGGGATGATTGCGGATGTCAGCAGGAATATCCAGTCCCGCTTGTTTCAATGCGGCAATGGCGGTTGCAGAGCGCGCCTGGGCCGCCGCCAGTTCGTTCCGCCACCGAGTGAAGATGTCCAGGGCGCGGATCTGGTAATCCTTTAGTTCCATCACACACCTCCTGACCCGTTCCGGTGCAGTTCGTAGGGTATCTGGCAGAAGGTGATGCCCATGTCGGTGAGAAACCGCTGACTCATATACTTATCGGCGGCGAACACCCTCGCTTTCCTGCCGATGGCATGGATGCGCCGGGCCTGCTGCTCGGTCAGGACGGCCTCGTTGCTGCGCAGCCAGTGGATTTCGGGTCGGTAGAGCAGGTAATAGTCGGTATCGCCGTTACGGTAGAATAGTCCATCGTCATTCTGAGGATCCAGCCCACCGCTGGCGGAGAGGCCCGATGCCGTGTGCAGCAGGTAGGCAGCCAGTTGCGCATATTCGGGCAGACTCTCACCGGTCAGCATCCCCTCCACATCGATGGGATTGCCCAGGGTGCAATAGGTGAAGGAACCCCCCAACCCCTCCTGCAGCACTTTGCCCCGCGCCCCCGGCACACCGTTGATGACCCGGCGGACCCGCTCGGCGGTGATGGTATCGGCGTAGTCCTCGCACTCCACCAGGATGAACTTGCGGTTGCCGCCGTCCTCCTTGTTCAGGGCTAGGACGGCTTGGGCGGTGGTGCCGCTGCCAGCGAAGGAGTCGAGAATGATAGCGTTTGCTGCGGTGCTTTGGCCCAAGATGAACTCCAGCAAAGAGACGGGTTTTGGAAAATCGAAGTTGATTACCGGATGCTCACGCTTGAATTTCTTGGTCTGCTCTTCGCTGTCATAGTGACCCAGGTGATGAAAAATCGGTGATTTTTTGTTCTCGTCATAGTAGACCAATTGAGTCGGCTTCTGGTGTTCTTCTTTGGGAAAGACGATTTTATTTTCCTTGATCATTGTCTTGATACGTTCCTCGGAGAAAGCCCAATTACCGTAGTGGCTGTTGCCGTTTTGCGGGTTTACAATAGAAAAATAACTATCCTGCTGCCCTGTTGCCTGGATAGGCATGGTGCGATAGTAATTTCCTTTTTCGTCCTGCCGGTAACTTGATTTGCTGCCTGGGACACCATTAAAGGAGAAATCTTGTTGCTTGTTGTAAACCAAAATATATTCCTTGTTCGGAATGGATTTGTTCTTTGGTGGCACTCCAGATGTCTTTTCTTTTTTGACCCATGTCAGGCAAGCAACAAAATTTCCCTCACCAAATATCTCGTCCATTATCATCCGTAGGTGATGCTGCTCGTTGTCGTCAATAGAGACGAAGATTACGCCGTCGTCGGCCAGGAGTTCCCGCAGCAGATGCAGGCGGGGCCACATCATGCAGAGCCATTTATCGTGACGCTCCAGGTCATCCCCGTCCACTGGGCTGTGGTTGGCCAGCCATTGCCGCATCAAGGGGCTGTTGACGTTGTCGTTGTAGATCCAGCCCTCGTTGCCGGTATTGTAAGGGGGGTCAATATAAATGCACTTGATCTTTCCAGCATAGCGGGGCAAGAGGGCTTTCAGGGCGTGCAGGTTGTCGCCGTGTAGAATCAGGTTGTCATCAGCTTCGGCAGGGTGCAACGACTTTCCAGCATCCGGGACCAGGGGCCGGTAGGGCACGGTGAGGTGATGAGCGTAGACGTACTGCTTGCCCTTGAATTCCAGCGTTGGCATGGTTGAGCGTTCAGGACAGTGCAGGTAAGTTACCAGATTCTACTCTAGGATACCTCGAAAAATCGTACATAAGTTCGTTCAGCAGTCCGGGACAACCCTTTGGAACAACTTCCCTGAATTAATTTCAAGGGGATTTAGTGAAGACGCACGGGTTCTTTGAAACCTTCCCCAGTTGCAGAGGGCTGTAACCCAGTCTGCACCTGCCTGGCCCCGTACAGCCTGAAATCAATCAGGACGGCCTGCCCCCTGGTCCGTGGTGACAATCATGGTCAGCCCTGGCCTGGTGCCTCCCGTTGCCGCAGCCGATGGGTGATGTAGGCGCCGATGGCGGCCCCCAGGAACCCCAACACGTTGCGGGTGAGGGGGAGCCAATCGGTGGTGCGGCTCAGCACCGGGCCCAGGCCAAAGATGATGAACATCACCCCCCACAGGGGCGCCAATAGCGACACCCAGAGCCAGGCAACGGGGCTGCTGCTGTTGGGGCGGGGATGAGCTGCAAAACCAGCCACCACTCCCCCCAACATGGAGATGATGAAGGTGAGCACCCACTGCTCCTGGGGGAGGCCGGGCACCACCCGGCAACCGCCCCGCTCCAGACAGGTCTCCACCGCCGCCAGGGCATCCCGGATGGCCCCATCCTCGCCGTGGTCCCGCACGTAGTACTGGTTCCCGAAACGGGTCTGGAGTTCTACCCAGTAGTTGCGGGGCATCAAAGCAAACATGCGGTCGCCCACACTGAAGTTGAGTAGGTTGCCGCCCCGGGGATCGGCGATGAGCACCAGGCTGCGTTCGTCCACGCCCCAGAACTCCTTCACGGCCAAACCAGGGGTGCGGTCGTACTGGGTCAGCACCCGCAGCTTCCACCCGTCCCGGGCTTCCACGGCGTCCAACTCCTCCACCAGGGCTTGCCGCTGAATGGGGGTGAACACACGGGCCAGGTCAATGACCGGGGTGGACTCCTCGGGCAGCAACTCGGGGTTGTTGGCGCCATGGGCAGGGGCGACCCAGGTGGAGAAGGCCAGGATCAAGGTGAGGAACAGGGTTAAGGCGCGAGGCACGGTTGCGGGGGTGGGGGACGGACGTTATTCTCTTGCAGATTTAACGCTGGTGGGGAGGGGAATGGGAGAGTTGGGGGGCGAGCCCTGCCCGCTCTGGCTGCAGCGGCACCTTGAGGCGGCTGGCGGGGCTGTGCCCTTCTCCACCTACATGGAATGGGTGCTCCAGGATCCGGAGCACGGCTACTACGGCCATGGTCGTGTGGCCTTCGGGAGGAAGGGGGATTTTGTGACGGCCGCCAGCCTGGGATCCACACTGGCCACCCTGCTCCTGCCCCAGGTGCTCCAGTGCCTTGATGCCTTGGCCAGCACGACGGAGGCCCTCAGCCTGGTGGAGTGGGGACCGGGGGATGGCGGGCTGAGCCGTGATCTGGGCATCCTCCTGGCCCAGGCACGCCCCCGCTGGCGGCAACGGTTGCAGGTGGTGCTGGTGGAAGTCAGCCCTGCCCTCCGGCAGCGCCAGATTCAGCAATTACAGCGTCAGCCGTTGACTTGGCGCCACGCCCACCCCACCGAACTGGCGGCCGCCCCCGTCACCGGTGTGCTGTTGGCCAACGAGTTGTTGGATGCCTTGCCGGTGGAGCGTTTGACCCGGGGGGAGGATGGCTGGTGCTGGCAATGGGTGCATTGCCCCCAGGGGCGCCTGGGCTGGCACCTCGGACCACCGCTGCCTGACGAGATCCCGGCGCTGTTGGAGGCCATGGGCATCCATTTGGCTGGAGATGCCTTCCCCGTGGGCTGGAGCAGTGAGCTGGCCCTGAGTCAACGGTCCTGGTGTGAGGCCGCCGCGGCGGCGCTGCAGCGGGGCTGGCTGTGGTGTCTGGATTACGGCCACAACGCCCGTCGCTACTACAGCCCCCAGCGGCCGGACGGCACCTTGATGGCCTATGCCCGGCAGCAGGCCGTGGGCAATCCCTTCCTCCAGCCAGGCCGGATGGACCTCACCGCCCACGTCTGCACCGATCTGCTGCGCCACTGGGCCGAAGGGGCGGGCTGGACATGGTGTGGTGAGGTGAGCCAGGGTCAAGGTCTGCTGGCCCTGGGCCTGGCCAGGCAACTGAGCCGTCTGGGGAAGGCGGACGGTCCCCCCTTGGCCCAGCGGCTCGCCCGGCGGGAGGCGTTGCTGCGGCTGGTGGACCCCGCCGGGCTGGGGGGCTTCCGCTGGTTGTTGTTTCAGCGGGGTTGCCCGACGCCAGCGCCGGGGGACCTGCTGGCTTTTCAGGTGCCTGGCGGTAAGGTCTGAGGACTGGCCACGTTGCATCTTAGGGATTTCCCGTCAGGCTCCCAGGCAGGCGGTCACCAGGCCTTGGGCATCGGCGACGGGGAGGATCGGCACCCCCAACCTGTCGGCCACTTGGTCCACGGTCAGGTCATCCAGGAACAGGGGAGAGCCATGGCGGAGCATGACGCTGGGCAACAACAGTTGATCCCCCAGATCCCGACCCGCCAGCCCGTCCATCAAGTCGGCGCCCGTCAGGAGACCGGTAACCACCAGGTTCTGCCCCCAGTAGGGACTGGGCAGGGCATGGAGTAGCAGTTCCAGACCCCGGACGCCCTGAAGACGCTCCACCACCGGCCGCAAGGCCGGCCCCACCAGGCCGCCCACCACCCAACTGCAGCGGCGGGGCGTCGGGAGGGCTGGGGGGAGTTGGGCCGTGGCCTGGTCCAGAGCCTCCAGGAAGGCGCGAATACTGCCCACCCCGTTGGCCTGCTGCGGCCAGTCCTCATAGGTGGAGCGGGGCGGCAGGGGCTGGGCAGCCATGAGGTACCACTCATCCGCCAGCCAGGCGAAGCGGCTCCCCAGGTGGGGGTTGAACTCCGCTTGCAGGGCCTCCACCTGGGCAACGACCTGGCGGGCCAGAGGGGGTGTCACCGGCGTCAGGTCCGCAGCGGCGGCAGGACGGAACCGGGTCAGGCCCACCGGCACCACAGCAGTGGAGAGCACCGTTGGCCAGGGTCCGGCTCCCCAGCGGGCCAGATCCCGTAAGGTGCGTTGCAACTGACGGCCGTCATTGAGGCCGGGACACACCACCACTTGGGCATGAATCTGCAGGCGACGCCGGGCAAACCACTCCAATTGCTGAAGGATCAAGCCCGCCCGCTTGTTGCGCAGCAGGCGGCAGCGTAGATCCGGGTCTGTGGCGTGGACAGACACATACAACGGCGAGAGGCGCTGGGTTTCAATCCGTTGCCAGTCGGTGGGGGTCAGGTTGGTGAGGGTGAGATAGGAGCCATAGAGAAAACTGAGGCGATAATCATCATCCTTGAGATATAAGGTAGAGCGCTTCCCCATCGGTTGCTGATCAATAAAACAAAATGGACAGCGATTATTACATTGCCGCAAACCGTCAAACAAAGCTTCACTGAATTCCAAACCCAAATCCGCATCCATATCCTTCTCGAAGGATATGCAATGGTGTTGTCCGGTTGGATCCACCACTGCAAGCGTCAACTCCTCTTCCCCAATCAAAATGCGATAATCAATCAAGTCCCGGGGGGCCACACCGTTGATCCGCACAATTTTGTCACCGGGTTGGATGCCCAGCTCTTCGGCAATGCTGCCGGCTTCCACCATGGTCACCACAGCCGGCTGCGGTGGGACAGCGCCGTCCAGAACAGGGGTTGGCTGTGATTCTCGCCACATGCTAAACGAGGATTTTTGGAGACCGGTCTGCCAGGGTGGCAGGGGATGGCGTGTAACAGCCATTGAGTGTAAATAATCAGCGGCGGCCAGCAGCGGCGGCCAGCGGTGCGGGAACGGTCTAATCGGCAAAGGCGGCCTTGGCCTGCTCCAGGGCTTCCCGCACCCGCGCAAATCCGGTGCCCCCTTCACTCAGCCGGGCCGCCACCACCTGCCGTGGCTCCAGGGCGGCAAAGATGTCCTCTGCAAAGGCCGAATGCACCTGCTGCCACTGCTCTAGGGGAACGTCCCGCAGCAGAATGCCCTGCTGAAGACAGGTTTTCACCAGGCCACCCACCAGCCCGTAGGCTTCACGGAAGGGCACGCCTCTGGCCACCAGGTAGTCCGCCACGTCGGTGGCGTTGGCAAAGTCGTTGCCAACTGCTGCCACCAGCCGCTGGGGTTGGAAACTCAGACCCTCCTCCAACAGGATGGTCATGGCCTCCAGGCAGTCCCTGGTGGTGCGCACCGCGTCAAACAATCCCTCCTTATCCTCCTGCAAATCCTTGTTGTAGGCCAGGGGCAGACCTTTCATGACGGTCAGCAGGGCCTGCAAATGGCCAAAGACCCGGCCGGTCTTGCCGCGCACCAACTCCGGCACGTCAGGATTTTTCTTCTGGGGCATCAGGCTGCTGCCCGTCGCACAGCGGTCTGTGAGGCTGATGAAGGCAAATTCCTGGCTGGCCCAGAGGATCACCTCCTCGCTGAGGCGGCTGAGGTGAACCATCACCAAGCTGGCCGCCGCCAGAAACTCGACGGCAAAATCCCGATCACTCACCGCGTCCAGGCTGTTGCGGTAAATCTCTGCAAAACCCAGGGCAGCAGCCGTCTGGCGCCGATCAATGGGAACGGGTGTGCCCGCCAATGCCGCTGCCCCCAAGGGAGACACGTTCACCCGCTGCCGCACCTGGGCCAGGCGCTGGCGATCCCGTCTGGTCATCTCCACGTAGGCCAGCAGATGGTGGGCCAGGGAGAGGGGTTGGGCCCGCTGCAGGTGGGTGTATCCGGGAATCATGGTGTCCACGTGGGCCTCCGCCAGGCGGAGCAGGGTTTGGCCGTAGCGGCGCAGCAGCACCTCCAATTCGTCAATCCGCTCCCGTAACCAGAGGCGCAGGTCCGTGCCCACCTGGTCATTGCGGGAGCGGCCGGTGTGGAGCTTTTTCCCCACGTCTCCCACCAGTTCAATGAGCCGCCGCTCCACGGCAAAATGCACGTCTTCGGCCTCCACCCCCGGACAAAACGTTCCCGCCGCGGCTTCACGTCGCACCGTCTCCAGACCGTCCACAACCTGCTCCGCCTCTGCCGCCGTGATCACCCCACAGGCTGCCAACATGCGCCCGTGGGCGATGGAGCCATCCAGATCCTGCTGCAGCAAGGTCAAGTCAAAGCCGATGGAGGCGTTGAACCGGGTAATGAACGGGTGCAACGCGCCTTCAAAGCGCTGGCTCCAGCGCGGTTGCTCCTCGGGGACTTGGTGTCTGGAGTGGGGGGCCAAGCTGGTGGGGCGGGGGGCCAACTCTAGGCTCGGAGCAACGGTGCGGGTCGGATGCTGGTTGTCGAGAATGTTCAATTTCGTCATCGGAACCAGGCCCGCCATCAGCCGGCGGCGCTCCAGGGTGTGAGTTTTGTGGTGCAGCAGCCCCAGATTGTGGTGCTGCTGGGCCTGTCGGGAGCCGGGAAGTCCACGTTGATGCGCTGTCTCAACGGGGCTCTGGTGCCCCAGCGGGGGCGGATCCTTTTTCAAGGGATGAATCTCCACAGCTCGCCCCGTTGCCGTCGCCGCTGCCAGTACCGCATGGGCACCGTCTATCAAAACTATGCCCTGGTGCAACGGCAGACAGCACGGCAAAACGTGCTGAAGGCCTTTGTCAGCACCCGACCATGGCTGGCGTCGTTCCTGCCGCCGGAGTCCGGATTGCAGGCCCAGGCCTTGGCCATGCTGGATCTGGTTGGATTACGGGAGCAGGCCGATCAACGGGTGGACCTGCTCAGTGGCGGCCAGCAGCAGCGGGTGGGCATTGCCCGGGCCCTGGCCAACCACCCGGCCCTGGTGCTGGCGGACGAGCCGGTGGCGTCCCTGGATCCCCAAACGGGCCAGGCGGTGCTGAACCTGGTGCGGCAGTTGCAACGGCGCCTGGGACTCACGGTCCTCGTTAGCCTGCATCAGCCACACCAGGCCACAACCATGGCTGATCGCATCATCGGCATTCGCGCCGGCGCCGTGACCTTTGACCAGCCCAGCGAGGCCGTGGATCCAGGCCTGATCAAGGCCCTTTATGATCAACCCTTCAGCTAGATGGTGCAGTGGGCATTGGAGGAGGAGAGCTCAAGCGGGCCGTCACCATGGCGGCTTGCTGTTGCATGGCTTTCCTGACCTCTGCCTGCAGTGGCGAACCCAAGCCATCCCCTACTGCCCAGTCCGCCCCGGTGAAGACCCTGGTGGTGGCCCTCGTGCCCGATGAAGACGCCGCCACCGTCATTCAGGACAATCAAGGCCTCAAGTCCTATTTGGAAATCACATTGGACGTGCCCGTGGAACTGGTGGTGAGCACAGATTACTCCACCTTGATTGAGGCAGCCACCCGCAACAAGAGCAACCTCACCTACTTCGGCCCGTTGTCCTACGTGATTGCCCGCAGCAGAGCCACCTTTCTGGAACCCTTTGCCGTCCGGCTGAAGGACGGCGCCAGCACCTACAAAGCCGTGTTGATCGGCAACCGGGAGCAGGGCATTGACAGCTTTGATGCCGTCAGGGGGCAGACTGTGGCCCTCGGTGATCCGGCCTCCACCGGCTCCCGCCTCTTCCCCCAACTGCGCTTGGCGGAGGCGGGTCTTCAGCCGAACGTGGATTATCAACCGGTGTTTCTGGGGACCCATGACGCGGTGGCCAAGGCGGTGGAGCGGGGCACCGCAGCAGCAGGGGGCTTGAGCCAAGTGATCTATGAAAAGCTGGTGGAGCAGGGCACCATCAACCCGGACAAGCTGGTGGTCTTGGGCACCTCCAGCGCCATCCCCCAATATCCCTGGACCATGGGCAGCGGCTTGAACGAAGAGTTGCGCCAGGCCATCAAACAGAGCTTCTACAACCTCAAGGATCCCGCCTTGCTCCAGCCCCTGCGAGCCGACGGCTTTGTCCCTGCCCAGGACAGCGACTACGACAGCATTCGCCATGCTGCCCGCGTGCTGGAGCTGTCCTTACCGGAACTGGTGACGAAGTCTTGAGAGGGTGAGCGCTGCCACAGTGCGGTCGTTCTTGCGACGAGTGCGACGGGTACACCTGCTGCTTCTGGCCATGGGCGCGGCGGTGGTTCTCGCCTGTTGGCAGGTGGGGTTGTTTGACCTTCAGCGCCTCTGGGACGGCGTTCAGGGGTTGGGAGAATTGCTGGGGGAGCTGTTCCCTCTCCGGGCTCAGCGCTGGCCCCATTGGCTGTTGCCCCTCTGGGACACCCTGTGCATCAGCATCGCCAGTACAGCGCTGGCGTTGGTTTTTTCACTGCCCATGGCGTTCCTGGCCAATCGGCGAACAGGACCCCATCCCTTGATTCGGCACCTGGCCCGTGGGGTGCTCAACCTGCTGCGGGCTTTGCCGGATTTGCTGCTGGCCCTGTTGCTGGTGGCGGCAGTGGGGTTTGGCCAGTTGGCCGGCACCATGGCGCTGGCTGTTCACTCCGTGGGCATGGTGGGCAAGTTCATGGCCGAGACCATGGAGCAGGCCGATCCGGATCCGGCAGAGGCACTGTTCAGCACTGGCGCCGACCGGCTCCAGGTGTTTGTCCATGTGCTACTGCCCCAGTGTCTGCCTGCCATGCTGGATCTGGTGTTCTACCGTTGGGAGTTCAACATGCGCTCTGCCATCGTGCTGGGGGCTGTGGGGGCCGGAGGGATCGGGACAGAGTTGATCAGCGCCTTGCGGCTTCTGGACTACGGCCAGGTGACGGCCCTGCTACTGGTCATTTTTCTGGCGGTTGCTCTAGTGGATCAAATCTCAAGCCGCTGCCGACAGAATCTCACCCGGTGAGTGCTGCAAAAGTCACATTTCATGTTCATGGTGGAGCTAGATAGCCAAGATCCAAAAAA
>NZ_FITM01000073.1 GCF_900047545.1 Candidatus Synechococcus spongiarum | reverse complement strand
AAGGCCCTGGCGGCAACGAAGATGCTGGCCCAGCGGTTTGCCAAGGCGGGCTGGCAGGTGGAGCGCACCGCCAGCGCCGGGGGTCTTGTGGGCTTTGCCAGCCCTGAGGGTCCCCTGCGGGGGATCCGCTACGACTCCTGCGTTCCCGGCAACTTCCACCCGGGCATCACCATGGCCATCGTGCTGGGGGGGGATGGCACCGTGCTCTCCGCGGCCCGGCAGACCGCACCCATCGGGGTCCCCATGTTGGCCATCAACACTGGCCACATGGGTTTTCTGGCCGAGGCCTATCTCCACGAACTGGAAACCGTCGTCACCCAACTGCTGGCGGGTCAGTGGAGCGTGGAGGAGCGCACCATGCTGGTGGTCACCCTGCTGCGGGGCGATCAGCGGCGCTGGGAGGTGCTCTGCCTCAACGAGATGGCCCTGCATCGGGAACCCCTCACCAGCATGTGCCACTTCGAGGTGGCCATTGGCCGCCATGCTCCCGTGGACATTGCCGCGGACGGCATCATTCTCTCCACCCCCACCGGCTCCACCGCCTATGCCCTCAGCGCCGGGGGTCCCGTGATTACACCGGAGGTTCCCGTCTTGCAATTGACGCCCGTGGCACCCCACTCCCTGGCCTCCAGGGCTCTGGTGTTCAGTGACCAGGAAGCGGTCACGGTGTTTCCCGCCACACCGGAGCGTTTGATGATGGTGGTGGATGGCAGTGCGGGTTGCTACGTGTGGCCAGAAGACCGGGTGCTCATCCAACGCTGCCCCCACAGCGCCCGCTTCGTGCGGCTCCAGGAGCACGAGTTCTTTCAGGTGCTGCGGGAAAAGCTGGGCTGGGGCCTGCCCCACGTGTCCAAGCCCAAGGGCGAGAGCGCTTAAAGGGCGCCGCGACGGGCAAAGATGATGAAGACCACCGCAGGGCCGGCGACGAAGATCAGGCCAAGGGAGACGAAACCAGCAATGAGACCGAAATCAATGCCCATGGGTGCGAAGCGCCGTCGAAGCTGCAACAAGCCTAGGTGCCCATGGGAATGTCCACCGGCCTCGGGCCGGGCTGTAACGCGGCTTTACAGTGCCACCGACCCGTCTGTCTGGCCATGACCTCATCCGAGAAAAGCCGCTTGGCGGTGCTGGTCGGCGCCTTTGTTACGGTGTTTCTGGCGGAGTTGGGGGACAAGACCCAACTGGCCACCTTGATGCTGGCAGCCCAGTCCGGCCACCCCTGGCAGGTGTTCCTTGGGGCTGGCGGCGCCTTGGTGACCTCCAGCCTGTTGGGCGTGCTACTGGGGCAATGGCTGGGGCGCGTTCTGCCCCCCAACCTGGTCAAACAGGGAGCTGGAGTGTTGATGGTGGGGCTGGGTCTCTTCTTTTGCATAAAATTTTATGCGGTTCTGTGATCCATAGATCATCAGAATGTTCTCTGAACACTGCCGCACTCCATGGATGTTGCCCTGGTTTCCTCCACGTTTCTGACCATCCTCCTGGCGGAGTTGGGAGACAAGACCCAGTTGGCCACCATGGCCCTGGGCAGTTCCTCCGGGCGGCCACTCATGGTTTTCCTCGGCAGCACGACGGCTTTGCTCCTGACCAGCCTGTTGGGGGTTATGGTGGGAGAATCTCTGGCATCCGTGGCGCCACCTGCATGGCTACACCTGGCCGCAGGCGTCGGTTTCCTCGCCCAAGGTGTGCGTCTTTATGTTGGAGGCCAGAGGTGATCTCCCCGCAAGCACCTCCTCCTGACCAGAGGCATTGCCCCGGCCCACAGGATCAATCCCCACGCGCCATGCCACCGCTGCGCCCATGGCCGCCGCAAGCCTTTACGACAGAGCACCTGCCATCCCGGCTGCTTGTTTATTCCACAAGACATTTGCTCACGCGATGAAGTTCTCGGTTGCGAAGCTGTTGAGTCAGCTTCATCCCGATACGCCCACAACCATCACCCAGCTTCAGAAAAAGCTTTCTCTCAGCAAAAAATCAGAGAAAACCCAACTGGACATTGCCCTGACGGCCCTCGAGGTGCTGGGTTTGCTGCGTCACCAGGACGGCAAACTCTATCTGCAACCCCATGACCATCTGGTTCCCGCTCGTCTGCGCAGCTCCAGCAAGGGGTTCTGTTTCGCCGTCCGGGAAGGGGGCGGCGACATTTATATCCGCGACCAGCATTTGAATCATGCTTGGGACGGGGATCGCGTTCTAGTCAAAATCGTCCGTGAAGGAGGACGACGCCGTTCGCCCGAAGGGATCGTGCAGTGCGTGCTGGAGCGGGCCCACGGGACCCTCCTCGCCGTTCCCAAGCGCAGTGACCACGGTCTTCTCGTTGCCCAGCCCCTGGATGACCGGTTGCCGTCCATCCAACTGCCGGAAGACGACAGCCGCCATCTGGACCCATCCGACCATGGGGTGGCGGCGGAGGTGCGCCTTGATCGCTTCCCCATCGCCCAACACCTGGCCCAGGGGACCATCATCCGCAGCCTGTCCACCAGCGGCGGAGAGGACCAGGATCAGCGTCTAATCCAGACCAAGCACGGCATTTTCGGTCGCAGCGCCCGCAGCCGCGCTACTTTGCAGCCGCTGGATCTGCAGAAACGGGAAGACCTGCGCTCCTTGCCCACCCTGCTGTTGGAGGTCTATGGCGTCTCGGATGCACCCCAACTGCCCGCCCTTTCCCTGGAAACCACCGCCACTGGCAGCCGACTGTGGGTCCACACTCCGGCGTTGGCAGAGCGTTTTGCGGCGTTGGGATACGTGGACCTGTGGATGCGGGAGCGAGGCGCGGCCATCTGCATGGGCCGCCGTTGGCAAGGCCTGGTGTCGGCCAAGCTGGTCAAGGCGTCCACATTTGCGGTGGACAAGGAACAGGCTGCCGTATCCGTGGCGCTGGACCTGGGTCCCGACGGCACGTTGGCGGGCTACCGGTTCTGCCGCTCCCGCATCAAACCCCACGTGCTGCTGAACGCCAGGGACTTTCATGCGTTGGTGGGGCAGGGGTTCCAGCTTCCTGCCCCGCTGCAACACCTGAAGTCCCACATGGACACCATCGGCCAACTGCACACGGTGCTGGAGGCAGTGCGGCAGCAGCGCCTGGCCGCAGGCTCCATCGAGCTGGATTTGCGCCGGCCAGCCCTGAAAGCCGTGGGGGATCTGCAAACCGTAACCCTGGACGAAAAGCTCCAGGGCTGGCTGCCCCGGGCCCAGGACCACGAGCCCATGGCCTGGTTGCGGGAGGCGGCCCTTGTGGCCAACCGCGCCTTTGGTCACCACTGTGCAGCCCTGAAACTACCGGCTTTTTACGTACAGAACGCCCCTGCGGAGGCCGGCGATCTGAACGGGGTGGCCAGAACCGCTCTGGGGTTGGAGAGTAACCTGGAGTTGGGGCAGGACGGAAACGCCCCGGACGGAGCCACCATGGCAGCGGCGTTCCGAACGGTGGCGCGGAGCCGTGCCCTGCAACAGCAGTTGCGCAACGTGGTGAAGCCCTGCACCTTTGCCTCGGAGCCGGGTCCCTACATGCCGGCGGGAGAACGTCAGGCCTATGCCCCGTTTGTTGGTGCTGCACTGCACTACGGAGAGCTGTTCAACCAGCAACTGCTGACCACGCTCCTATGCCATGGCAAGCGCAACGACGGCAGCCACCGGGAGGACGTGGACCTGGCCAGCCACCAGAGCCGGGATCAGGTGTCCTGGGAGGTACTGTCTCCCGATTACGGCAAGCCGTTCAAGGACGCCCTGGCGGCAGGCCTCTGTCAACACCTGCTGGATCGCAGCCGCTTTGCGGCGGTGGTGGAGGCAGATTGGATCGCGCTTTGCCAGGCACGTCACTTGGAGTCCCGTGTGGGGGCAACCATGAATGGGGTGATCAGCGGCGTGCAGAGTTACGGCCTGTTTGTGGAATTGCCCCCCACCCATGGGGAGGGTCTGGTACACATCAGCGCCCTGCGGGACGACTGGTACGAATTCCGCGCCCGGCAACATCGTCTTCTGGGCCGCAAAAGTGAGCGGCAGTTCATGCTGGGGGACGCCATCCTGGTGGAAATTCAGAAGGTGGACGTGCTTCGCAACCAGATTGACCTGGCGGTGGTGACGACAGCCTCTCCCGCTGAACCCCCTGAGGTGGCAGGTCAAGCCTGAGCCATGCCCCAACTCAAGGCCCTGCCACGGTGGCGCCGCCACAGGAGCTGCCCTGGCCTGCGGTGCAGCCAAAGCAGTGGCCACCTGTGTGGATGCTGCGCCCGGCCAAGGTTTCTGGCATCACGTCGGCAATGGTGTGCCCCGGCAAGGGCACGTCCAGCATTTGGTTAAAGTCGCAGTCATAGAGTTGCCCGTTGGGGGCAACCGACAGGGTGTCTCGGCACATCAGCCCCCGGACAGCGCAGGGGTTAAAGGCATTTTCCAACACCTGCTGATAGTGCTCCAGGCGGCCTGCCGCCACCAGCCAGTCCCGAAAGCGGGCAATGGGCATGTTAGTCAGGCCGATGAGTTGGTCAAAGGTGACCCCGTGTTTGGCCAGTTTCTGGCGCCACTGGTCGGTGATTTTGTCGCACAGGGGCTGGAGGCGGTCCCCGTCGGGATTGGTCATCAGGGTGAGTTGGCGCTGGGGATCGCCAGTGCCGTAGCCCACAGCCCGGAGGCGGCGCAGAGCTTCCAGAGACTGCTCCCAGCTTCCGTCCCCCCGCTGCCGATCAGAAGTCTCCTGACTCCAATGGGGAAGGCTGGCCACCACCTCCACCTGGTGGTCCGCCAGCCATTGGGGCAAGTCCTGGTAGGCGGGCACCAGCAGAATGGTGAGGTTGCAGCGATCAATCACCGGAATGTTCCGTGTCCGCGCAGCAAGCACCAGCTCCCGAAAATGACGATGCATCTCCGGTGCGCCGCCGGTGAGATCCACGCACTGGGGCTGGAGACGGTCCATGGCGACGATGCATTGCCGGACCACGGCATACGGCATCTGGGTGTGCCCCTGATCCGGACCGGCCCCCACATGGCAATGGCTGCAGCGCATGTTGCAGAGGCGGCCAAGATTGAGTTGCAGCACACGAAGCGCTTGGGCCCGCTCCAGGCGTTGCCCCGCAGCGGCTAGGCGGACGTTGAAGGTACTGGCAACCATGGCTCGAGATTCAGGTCTGGGAATAGATTGTCTTCTGCCTCCACGGCTTTCAACCAGTCTGGCGGGGGGGCCTGGCCGGAATCCAAAGCATCGGCCAGCGTTTGGAAGCGTTCCACGTGGCGATGAATCTGCTCCCGGGCCAAATCCGTTGTAGTGCCGGAACGGAGGATGAAGCTCCAATCCGAGCTTTGCAGGAGCAACAGCTCTCGGGCCGCTTGGCGCAAGAGGTGTTGCCTCTGCTCATGGTGTCCATGCCTGGCCGCCAGGCTTTCCATGCGCAGCCCGCAGCGATGCCAGAGGGGAATGGCCCAGGCGTTGCTGTCGTTCAGCCAATAGGCATGGTAGCCTCCCTGCCCCCAACTGGATGGCGCTGGACGGCAGAGTTGCAATTGGGGGGAATCCTCCAGGCAACGGCGCAGGGTGGTGAACCTGATCTGATGGTGGGGCGCCTCCCGCCACAGGGCCGCAAGGAACCGGGGTCCCTCGTACCACCAGTGGCCGAACAACTCCGCATCGAAGGGGGCCACCACCAAGGGGGGCTGGCTTCCCCCCATGGCCAGCTGCAACTGCCGCAACTGCCGGACCCGACCTTGGACGTAGTCCTCGGCATCCGCTTGAACCTGGACCTCCGCATTCTCAGGTACATAAGGGGGCTTGTGCGCCAAGGGGCAGGACGGCAGCCCAACCGCGTGCAGCTTGAGACCCAGGGGGCGGGCATTGGGGATTGCCATCTCCTGCAGTTGCTCCAGGGGCAAATCCCAGCCCAGATCCCGATAAAACTCCCGGTAGCAGGGCTGCCCCGGATAGCCATCCCGGGCCGACCACACCGGCAGCGTGGCGGTGCTGTCCCGCCCCACAAACGCCACCGCCCCCGGTGAGCAGATGGGGGCATAGATGCTGTAGCGGGGGCGGGGCAGGGCCTGCAGCAACCCGTGGGCATCCAGAACGGCGTAGCGCAGCCCTTCCGCTGCCATCAGCCGGTCCAGCCCCTCGAAGTAGGCACACTCCGGTAGCCAGATGCCCAGGGGGGCACAGCCCAGATGGCGCCGGTGGTGCTCCACCGCAATCCGCAACTGGGCCACCACAGCGGAGCGGGGCTCACGTAGGAGCGGCAGGTAGCCATGGGTGGCGCCACAGGTAAGCAGATCCAGCACCCCCTGCCGCTGCAACTCTTGAAACGCGGGGATTAACCGCCCCCCCAGTTGGCGCCAGAACGCCAACATGGCCTCCAGTTGTTGGCCCAGGTGGGCGGCTGCATGGTGGTGCTCGGGGGGCGCCCACTCCAGAAGCCGCTGACGGCAGGCGACCCAGCCGGGGAAGCGGTCACAGAGCAACGGGTCCGCCAGCATGGCCAGCAGGGTGGGGGAGAGGCTGAGACTGAGGGCCGGGGCCTGCCGTGGATCTTCGGCGCTGCGTTGCAGGTGGTGGAGCAGGGGAAGATAGCTCTCCAACACGGCCTGGTGAAACCAGTCCTCCTGCAAACTTCCCGCCTGCAGACGGCGCACAAAGGGCAAGTGGCCATGCAGCACCAGTGCCAGGTGTCCCGCTGCCATGACCTTTGCTGCGCCGGTCTAAAGATTACGCTGCGCTGGCCCCGATGGGCTTAGAATCCATTAACTCACAGTGATTCCGCATAGGATGTCTTCCCATCGCTCACCTGCGCCGCCTGGGACCATGCGGGCCAAGGATCCCGGGCGCGTTCTTGTTTTCGACACCACCCTCCGTGACGGGGAGCAGTCCCCGGGCGCTAGTCTCAACCTGGAAGAAAAGCTGGTGATTGCCCAGCAACTGGCTCGGCTCAACGTGGATATCATCGAGGCCGGTTTCCCCTTCGCCAGCGAAGGGGACTTTGCGGCAGTGCAACGGATTGCCCAGGTGGTGGGCACAGACAACGGCCCGGTGATCTGCGGACTCTCCCGCGCCGCCAAAGGGGACATTGAAGCCTGTGCCCAAGCCATTGCCCCTGCTGCCCGCAAGCGCATCCACACCTTCATCGCCACCAGCGACATTCACCTCAAGCACAAGCTGCGCAAAACCCGCCGTGAGGTGCTGGAGATCGTGCCGGAGATGGTGGCCATTGCCGCATCCTTCTGCGACGACGTTGAATTCTCCTGTGAAGACGCCGCCCGCAGCGATCCGGAATTCCTCTACGAGGTGATTGAGGCCGCCATTTCCGCAGGGGCCACCACTATTAACATTCCCGACACCGTGGGGTACACCACGCCGGAAGAGTTTTTCCAGTTGATTGCTGGCATTGACGCCCACGTGCCCAACATAGATCAGGCAGTGATCTCCGTTCACGGCCACAACGACTTGGGCTTGGTGGTGGCCAACTTCCTGGCGGCCGTGCGGGCCGGCGCCCGCCAATTGGAATGCACTATCAACGGCATTGGGGAGCGGGCCGGTAATGCCGCACTGGAGGAGTTGGTCATGGCCATGCATGTGCGCCGCCAGTTTTTCAATCCCCTCCTGGGTCGCCCCGCCGACAGTGAAGAGTCCCTGACGGCCATCAACACGGAAGAGATTTACCGCACCTCCAGGTTGGTCTCCAACCTCACGGGCATATTGGTGCAGCCCAACAAGGCCGTTGTGGGGGCCAACGCCTTTGCCCACGAGTCCGGCATCCACCAGGACGGTGTGCTCAAGAACCGCATCACCTACGAGATCATGGATGCCCGCACCATCGGTCTCAAGCAAAATCGCATCAGCCTGGGCAAGCTGTCCGGGCGCAACGCCTTCCGCAGCCGCCTGGAGGAGTTGGGGTACACCCTGTCTCGCGAAGATCTCGACCAGGCCTTCCGCCGCTTCAAGGAACTGGCGGATCGCAAGCGGGACATCACCGATCTGGATCTGCAAACCATCGTCAGTGACCAGGCGCAGCAGGTGGACGCCACCTACACCCTCAAGCTGGTGCAGGTGAGTTGCGGCACCAACCTGCGCCCCACCGCCACGGTCGCTCTGGAGGACAGCCAGGGGGGGCAAGCCACCACGGCGGCCATTGGCACAGGTCCCGTGGACGCGGTGTGTCGCGCCATTGACGAGTTGGTGAAGGTGCCCAACGAGATGCTGGAGTTCAGCATCCAGGCGGTCACCGAGGGGATTGACGCCCTGGGGGTGGTCACCATTCGCCTGCGCCAGGGGGACCTGATCTGCTCCGGATATTCCGCGGACACCGACGTGGTGGTGGCTTCGGCCCAGGCCTTCGTGGCCGCCATTAACCGGCTCCTGGTGCTCAGCCAGCACCCGTCCGCCCATCCCCAGCACACTGAGGTTTCTGAATCTCAGCCGGATGCCGCCATGGCTGCCTCCTCCTGAGGCACCACCGGGTCATGCTCCATGGGCAGCCGGCCCATGGCTGTCCATGTCTGTGGGCTGGGCTGCCAACGGCGCCAGTGACGGAGGCCCAGTTGCTCCATGAGTGCTTGACGCAACAGGTGTTGGAGGCTGGGCAATTTAGAGGGGTGCAGCGGCAGTGCCGCAGGTACTGCCGCAGGGCCAAACACCTGCCGCCACAGCACAGGGGGGATGGACCGCAGCACCAGTTCCCCATGTTGCAGCAGAGCGTGCCGGCTTCGGCGCTGGGCGCTGCCGATCCGCTTGTTGCCGTCTTTGACGCCCACTAGGTCCGCAGCGGTGGCGCGGTCAAAGCAATGGCTGCCGGCCAGTCTGGCGGGGTCCTGGCCAAACACCAGGGGGTGGCCCAGTTGGGCGAAGACCTGCTGCAACCAGCGGCAGCAGAAGCGATAGCGCTCCACCCCGGTGCGGCCCGACACCATGGTGATGGGCAACACCAGGGCATAGGTGAGACCGCTGCCGTGCAGGACCGCCGAACCGCCACTGGGGCGTCGCACCAGCTCCAGGTGTCCCTGCCGGGCCAGGGCATCCCATGGCGCCGGATAGGAGCGCTGATGACGGCCCAGGGAGAGACAGGGCCACGGCCAGTGGTAGAACCTCAGCACAGGCCCCAGCGCCCCAGCATCCACAGCCTTGAGCAGCCAGTGGTCAAGGGTCATCTGCCAGGCCCCCTGCAACACCATGTCCGGCAACACCACCAACTCCACTGGAGTGCTCACGTCTGCTGGAGAATTGATACGGCACAACTTACGGCGTGCAGGAGACCGGCCCCTGTCAATGCCCCCCGCAACGCCATGGCTGATGCGACGGCTCACATTGACGGCATGATCTGCCAACCGCTCCAGGGCGCGAATCGCAAGGGCGGTCAAGACGACAGCCTCCCGTGGCATGGATTCGAGCAGGGGACCTTTGGTGAGTTGCTCATAGATGGTGGCATAGTCCTGCATCCATCAGGTCGTCCAGGGCAATGAGCCATTGCCCGGCACTGGCATCGTTGCGACTCAGGGCTTCAAGGGCCATGGCCAGCAGGGAGCGGCTGCGATCCAGAATCCATCAGCAGGCCGTCACGCACCGCCAGGGGCTGGTAAGGCAGGAGCCGTTCACCGGTGCTGGCCAGATCTTGCAGTAGTCGCCAATGCGTTCCAGGTCGCGGATGGCTTGCAAATACATGATCAACTGGCGCGGCTGCCGCTGCTTGGAGGTGCGGCGGCTCAGGAGGAACAGCCAGCGCTCTTCCAACTCCCGATAGAGGCAATCAATGCGGTTGTCCCCCGGCCGCACCTGGGGTGCCAACTCCAGGTTGGGACCCACCAGCACCGCCCGGGCCAGGCAAAGAGACTCCTCCACCATGGAGCCAAGGCGCAACACCTGAAGCTTCAGGCTGTGTTGCTCCTCGTGGAACGGCCGCCGCAACAGACGAAGAAGAGGTCTCATCCTACGCCTTGTAACAGGACTGAAAAGCCATGGTTGTCATGCCTGAGAATGAGCACGATTTCTGCCCATCTTGATCTGTGGACCAAACGCAAGTTTTCATCGCCCTGGTGGTAGCTCTTCACGCGGCTGTGCTGGCCGTTCGCCTTTCTGTTGCATTGTATCGCTCCTGAAGCCTGACCTCCGCCCACCAATTGTCGGGCCAATCCTCGGGCAAGTTGTCGGTTTCCTGACGCCATGCCTCAGAAACGTGACGAGCGTCTCCTGAATCTGTTGAGCCTGGGCATCAAGCTTGGCGTGATCCTGGTGGCTTCCATCAGTTGCGTCAAGCTGGCGACAGCTCATCATCGCACCCGTGTACTCAGCCGGGAGCTGGAAGCCGAGTATGCACGGCAGCAGGAGCGCCTTCTCGTGGCGCGCCGCGCCTTTGGCGATCTTTTCCAGATTCGTCCCGGAGAGGGGGCAGGGCAATGGGCTGTGCCCAGTCGCCAGCGGGTGGTGTGGGATTCCTCGGCACATCCGGGAGACCCCAGTGCGGGTTCACCATAGGGGGCCTTCAGAGTCCCCCCAAGTACCAGGGTCCCTGGCTTCCTCTCTCAACATGCTCCATGGTTACCACCGCCTCACCCAAACCCCAAGCCATCGTCACCGGAGCCAGTTCAGGTATTGGCCTGTACACGACAGCAGCCCTGGTGAAGCGGGGCTGGACGGTGGTCATGGCCGTGCGGGATCCTGCCAAAGGAGAGAAAGCCATTAACGAGCTGGACCTGGATCGCAGTTCCGTGGCGGTGCTGCCCCTGGATCTCTCCGATCTGCGCTGTGTGCGGGCCTTTGCCCAAGCCGTTGCCACCGGTAGCGCCCCCCTGGACGCACTGGTGTGCAACGCCGCGGTGTACATGCCCACCCTGAAGGCGCCCCTGTTTTCACCACAGGGTTACGAATTGAGCATGGCCACCAACCACTTGGGCCATTTCCTGCTCATCCAGTTGCTGCTGGACAGGCTGGCGGGGGATGGCAGTGGCAAAGGCAGCGGCGGTGTGCAAAAACGGCTGGTGATCCTGGGCACGGTAACCGCCAATTCCAAGGAGTTGGGCGGCAAGATCCCCATTCCCGCACCGGCGGATCTGGGGGACCTGAAGGGCTTCGCCGAAGGCTTCCGGGCGCCCGTCACCATGGCCAACGGCAAAGTCTTCAAACCGGGCAAGGCCTACAAGGACAGCAAGCTTTGCAACATGATCACCGTCACCGAGCTGCACCGCCGCTTCCATAAGCAGACGGGCGTGGTCTTCGCCTCCCTCTATCCGGGCTGCGTGGCAGACTCCCCCTTGTTCCGCCACAGCTTCAAGGTGTTTCAGAAGGTGTTCCCCTGGTTTCAGAAGACTGTTACGGGGGGCTACGTGAGCCAGCCCATGGCGGGGGAGCGAGTGGCAGATGTGGTGAGCGGCGAGGCCTTCTCCACCTCTGGCGTCCATTGGAGTTGGGGCAACCGCCAGCGGCGGGGGCGCCAGCAATTCGTCCAGGAACTCTCCGAGCAGGGGCGTGATCCCGGCCTGGCCAGGCGACTCTGGGAGTTGTCTGCCCAGTTGGTGGCGGAGTGGGGTGAGGCCGAGGGGAAGAAGGATGGGGCGGTGGAGCCTATGGCTGAAACGGAGGCCGGTGGGTGAGGGGTTTCTCCCCCATTCGGGTCCGTATGGTTACGTGCTCCGAGCCCGTTGTGAGAGGCAATTACGTCGGTTCTCGAGGTCTGCCAGAAACTGGTCATGATTCTCCGGGAAAATCAATACCAGGCAGAAACCGCCAAAATGTTTATAACGAATCTGCATCAGATCCAGTGACAGTGCCGGACCTGACAGCAGGCCACGAGTTCGCTTGACCGATTTGATTTTGACAAGCATTATCGATCATCTGAATGGACCGCTTCTTACATCGAGTTGTTGATCATCAAGCTTTGCTGGGGAGCATCTTCGCGAAAGATCGCAAGAGCCCGGCCGGTCGCGAAAGGATTGACGTGATCGTCATATTCAAAATGTTGTTGTTGCAACAACTGTAGGGC
>NZ_FITM01000070.1 GCF_900047545.1 Candidatus Synechococcus spongiarum | reverse complement strand
TGCATGTGTTAAGCACGCCGCCAGCGTTCATCCTGAGCCAGGATCAAACTCTCCGTTTTGGCTCACTTCCTTTTGAGGCTTAATCTTAAAAGTTAAGATTAAAACTTCGCAAAGTGAGTTATCCTTAATTATTTGACTAGGCAAATAGCTAAAGATCACCCGTTTAAGGGGTTCGAGAGTTGAGTTATTGAATCATTAAAACATGATGTCAAAACTCGGTCCGGATGACTCAGATCCGGCAAGAAGCTCCCAAAGCAAAAGCCTGAAAGCTTCAAAAATTCTTGACGGGACCTCCACTCTGCACGTTGCCCAAGACTGAAGATCGGCAAACTGACGAGAGCCGAACCTCTCAGGGCACAGGGCAGAGCAAGATTCCTGAACTGGGTTGTCTAGGTACTGCCCACAGCGCCTTCGAAAGGTAGGCGCCAATGGGCACAAATGAAAGTTAGCACCCACGGTCCGGCATGGCGCAGCGGGTAGTGTGCCACTAGTTCACCTGTCATACGGCCAGGGGGGATGGCGAAAGGTCCCCCACTGGCCGTTCCCGCCCTGTCAGCATTGGCTGACTGCAGCCGCGGATGTAGGCAATCCGTGGGCAAGCCCCTGGTTCCGCTGCCATAATGGATAAGGAACTGGAGCTTCCTGTGAAGTTTTTCTGCTGCTACGACGAACAGGGCGCCTTGATCGCCCGCTGCCAGACCATGGCTGACGTGGAGGTGCTGAAGAAAATGGGTCGTCCGGTGGTGAGAGTTGCCGAAATGACAGAGGAAGAGTCCGTGGTTTGCAGCCTTACAGACACTCCGGCTGCCTTCAACCAGGACTATTGAGCCTGCCCAACCGTTTGTTCACTGGCGCTCCTTGTCCCGCCGTAACGGTTTCTGGTCCTCCAGTGCCCCACACCGTTCCTTATCCAAGGCAGAGAGGTTGCGACGTTCAACGTAGTAAAGCTCCTGCAGGTGCAGGGCATCTTTGTTCCCCCGGACGTGGAGAGCATGGATTTTGTCCTCCGCTGTGGTCCTGGAGTCCGGGTCAGTCCCTGGGGATGCCGTGGCCTCCTGCTCCAGCAAGGTGGCGATACAATGTTCCGTGGTGACGATGGGTTGGGCACTCCACGCCTCAAGCAAGTGGCGGCCCCGTCTTTCGCTACGATGGCGCGCCAGCTTGGCGGCAGCAGCCTTCAGGGTGGGCAGTGGTTGCCCCAATTCCACTTGCACGGCTTCGCTGGGATGGAGGAGAGCCGTCAGCTGAGGTTGCAGGTCAACGGCGTCTTCCGCAGACAGATAGGCCATCAGCAGGGGGGGCAAATCCAGTGAGGTCAGGCTCTGGGCAGCATGGTCCCAGCAGGCGGCCGGGTCACTGTCCACCGGGGACCACTGCCCTGCCATGGGGGCTAGATGATCGTGTTCCACGGCAGTGATGGCTGCCCAAAGCCGGCGATGGATGGCGATGGCGAAGTCCTCCAGGTCCCGCTGACGCAGGATGCGGCGGATGGCCAGGCGGTGGTCCGGGCAGAGAAGATACAGTTGCAGGATGCGGCCCTCGGCAGTGGCGTGGGCGCTGACCTCACCCGGCGGTGCATGGCGGCTGGAGCGACCATGCCAGCGCTGACCACGGACCTGTTGGCGCAGATCCTCTTCCAAATCCAGGGCCAGGCGCGCCTGACCACCGGCAAGCCGCTCCGCCAACTGGTGCATGTAGCGGCTGCGCACAGCCGTGGGGGGCAATTTGCCCAGCAACTCCACCATGGACCGCCGTGCCCTCTGGAAGTGGTCGGCGCGGCTCAGATCACAATCCCGCAGCTCCTCTTCAATCTGCCAATCCAGCCAGAGGGGGGCTGCGGCCAGGTGTTGACCGTAGACGTCGCTGCCGTGCTGACGCAGGTAATCGTCAGGATCCTGGCCATGGGGAAGTGGAAACACCCGCAGTTCCAACTGCCCCTGTAGGGCCAGCTGCTCCACCTCCTGAATGGCCCTCTGGGTGGCCCGGGCGCCAGCGCTGTCGCCGTCAAAGTTCAGGACAATGCGTTTGCCGGTGGAGGCACGGCAGAGTTGCTTGATCTGCCAGGAACTGAGGGCCGTACCCAGGGCCGCCACACTGTTGCGCACCCCGGCGCCGTGCAGGGCAATGACGTCAAAGTAGCCCTCCACCACCACGGCCAGATCAGCCTTGTGGACAGGGCCCGCAGCCATGTCCAGACCAAACAGGATTTTTCCTTTCTCGAACACCGCCGTCTCGGGAGAGTTGAGATATTTGGGCTCACGGCCATCCAGGCTGCGCCCACCAAAACCCACCACCCGACCTTGCTTGTCCCGGATGGGAATCATCAGCCGCTGGCGGAAGCGATCGTAGTGGCCCTCCCCCCCTCGGTGTGGAATCGCCAGGCCTGCCGCCTCCAACTGCAAGGCGGTCACACCCTCCACCTGCCCCAGATGGCGCAGCAGGGCGTCCCAACGGTCCGGGGCATAGCCCAGTTGGAATTTCTCTATGGTGGCCCCATCAAGGCCACGCTGTTGGAGGTAGGCCAGGGCCTCCTGCCCCCCGGCCTGTTGCAGATTGGTCTGAAACCAGCCTGCAGCCAACGCCAGGACACGGTGGAGCGACTCCTGATGGGAAAGCTGTTGCCGCAGCCGATCCTGTTGACCACGGGAGAGGGTCTGAACCGGCACCTGATAGCGCTGGGCTAGTTGCAGCACCACCTCGGCAAAACTGGTCTGCTGCAGCTCCATGAGGAACTTGACGCTGTTGCCGCCAGCCCCACAGGAGAAGCAGTAGTAGAGTTGTTTAGCGGGGACCACCGTCATGGACGGTGATTTGTCCTCATGGAAGGGGCAGAGACCCACAAACTCCCGTCCCCGCCGCTTGAGCACCACGTGCTCGGACACCACGTCCACAATATCGGCCCGCTCCCTGACGGCGGTGATGGTGCTGGGGTGAAGTTGTGGGGACGCCAAGACAGGGTGCTTGGGGGTGGAGACCCGCAGGCTAAACGGAAATCCCGTGGTGAGGCGCGGGCCATACAGTGCAGGGATTCTGTAGCGGATACGTGGCTTCCCTGCTTCTGGAAATTGGCACCGAGGAACTGCCGGCAGCATTTTGCCCGGCAGCTCTGGCCCAGTTGGGCCGGATGATCACAGCCTCCCTGCAAGACTGGCACTTCGACGCCCTGCCCTCGCAGGGCTTTGCCACACCCCGGCGTCTGGGGGTGCTGGTGCGGGATCTGCCGCCGCGGCAGAAGGAACTGGTGGAGGAACACAAGGGTCCTCCAGCGCAGCAGGCTTTTCAGCAGGGCCGGCCCACGGCTGCCGCCCAAGGGTTTGCCCGGCGCTGGGGACTGGCGGTGGAGGACCTGACCATCTGCGCCACCCCCAGAGGGGAATTCGTCTTTGCCAAGGTGACGCAGCCAGGGCAGGCAACGGAGACGTTGCTGCGGGAGGCGATTCCCGGCTGGATTGCCGCCATTCAGGGCAAACGGCTGATGCGCTGGGGGACAGGGACGCAACGGTTCAGTCGTCCGATCCGCTGGCTGGTGGCCCTGCTGGATGATGAGCTGCTGCCGGTGCAACTGGAGCAGACCAGTCCTGTGGTCTCAGCCCAGGCCAATTCCTACGGACCCCGGCAGGGCTGGCGTTGCGACCCCCTCCCCATTGCCACGGCTGAAGCCTATGGGGCCACCCTGCACAAGGCCGGCATCGTTCCCGACCGCCAGCAGCGGCAGGCGCACATCCGCCATCTGATTGAGAGCAAGGCCGCTGAACTGGGCGCCGTCCCCCAACTCAAGCCGGCGCTGTTGGAGGAGCTGACGGATCTTGTGGAAGCGCCAGGGTTGATCGTTGGTCGCATGGAGGACCGTTTTCTGTCCCTGCCGGCTGAGGTGAGCGCCATGGAGATGGTGACCCACCAGCGCTATGTGCCCTTGTTTCAAGCGCCGGCGGATCCCCTGGCACTGGATGCCCATGGGGTGCTGGATCCCCACTTTCTGGTCATCACCAACGCCAGTCCCCTGGTGGATGAGGCCCTCGTCACCCAGGGCAACGAACGGGTGCTGCGGGCCCGGCTGGCCGACGGGGCCTTTTTCTATGACCAGGACCGCTCTCAATCCCTGGAGGGCTATCTGCCCCGTCTTGAAGGGGTCACCTTTGCCGTGGGGCTGGGCTCCCTGAAGGACCGCAGCGACCGCTTGGTGCGCCAAGCCCGAGTAACGGCCGGGGTGCTCCAGCAGCAGAACGGGGCACTCCGGGTACACGAGCAGGCCCTCGACCGTGCGGCCCTGTTGTGCAAGGCGGATCTGGTGACCCAGATGGTTGGCGAGTTCCCGGAACTGCAAGGGGTGATGGGAGCCAAGTACGCCATGGCCTCCGGCGAAGGGCCGCAAGTGGCTGAGGCCATCCGCGAGCACTACCTGCCCGGTGGCGCCGATGATCCCCTGCCCGCCTCCGACCTGGGTCGGATTTTGGCCTTGAGCGAGCGGCTGGAACTGTTGGTCTCCATCTTTGCCACCGGTCAGCGCCCCAGCGGCTCCTCCGATCCCTTTGCCTTGCGACGGGCCGGCAACGGACTGCTGCACATCCTGGTGGACTGTGGCTGGTCCCTGGACCTGGTGACCTTGCTGGAAGCTGCCTGCAGACAAGCTGCCAAGGATTTCCCCAACCTGAGGGTGAATCCCGCCGCTCTGCTGGCGGACCTGTTGACCTTTCTGCAGCAAAGGCTGCGCACCCTGCTGGCGGAGTTGGGGCTGGATTACGACATCATTGATGCGGTGGCGGCGGCACAAGATCCCGGGGCCTTGCTGCAGGATCCCGTGGATGTGGTCTGCCGCGGGCGGCTGCTGCAGCGGCTGCGGGGCTCCGGGGAGTTGGCGCCCATCCAGGCGGTGGTGCAGCGGGCTGCCCGGCTGGCGGAGAAGGGTGATCTGCAGCGCCATCAACGGGATCCCAGGGACTGCGTGGATGCGTCCCTGTTCAGTTCCCCGGCGGAGGAGGCGGTGTTGGCCTCTTTGCAGACCTTGGCCCCCCTGAGCAGAGCCAGGGATCAGGACGGCTACGAACGCCTGCTCACGGGTCTGGGGATGTTGTCACCCCGGTTGCAGGCCTTTTTTGACGGGGCCAACAGCGTGATGGTGATGGCCCCCGACCCGGAGGTGCGCCGCAACCGGCTCAATCTGCTGGCCGTCCTGCGGAATCAGGCCCTTATCATTGCGGACTTTTCCCGATTATCGGGTTGAGGGTCGGCGGCTGACGTGTAGCCCCGTGGCGTCATCTCCACCGCCACGGCACCGGGATTGAGGAAATCTTCTTGGGGACGCCCCACGGCGGTGTCCACCGGGTGGTACATCTTCGGCGCCATGGCCTGCCCCCGCAACAGGCTGGCCACGGTCAGCGCTGTGATCTTCACCTGTTGCCACGGACTCATGGGCACAACCCGCTTGTAGAGGTAGCTGTCAAAGGTGAGGCGTTGCACGTCCTTGTCGTCGCACATCTCCACGAAGGCCTCACGGGTTGCATCATTGGCGTAGAACACCCGCTGGAGGATGTCCAACACCGTGTAGGTGGAGCCGTAGCGGCGATCCCACTGGCGCAGGTAGGTGCGTTTCATCTCTCCGGCGGTGGGGATGCGTTTGCCCTGCCGACTCACCTGCACCAGGGCTTGGGCACACATGCGCCCACTCTTGGCGGCAAAGTAAATGCCCTCACCGGAACTCTTGGTCACATAGCCGGCGGCATCGCCCACCAGACTCATCTGCTGCACCACCCGGCGCGGGCGGGGGTGCTCCGGGATGGGATGAGCTTCCACCTTGATCACCTCGCCGCGGAACAGACGCTTACTGGCCCGTTGGCGGATGCCCCGTTGAAGGGCCTTGATCAGGGACTGATTCTCTTGCATGGTGCCGGTGCCCACCGCCACGTGGTCGTACTTGGGAAACACCCAGGCGTAAAAATCGGGAGAAACGTCAGTGCCCACATACATCTCCGCCAAATCCTCGTAGTAGGACATTTCTTCCTTGGGCAGGCGGATCCGCTCCTGGAAGGCAATGGCCACCTTGTAGGATCCCGCATCCATGGCCTTGGCCACCCGGGAGTTGGCCCCGTCGGCGCCGATGATGTAATCCACCTCCAGGGTTTGGCGCTCACCCTTGAGCCCTTCAGCGTGGGCGGCGTAGTGGATGGTGTAGGGACCTTGACGTTGGGGTCCGGTGGTAATGGTCTGCACCAGGCCGTTAATCAGGGTGGCCCCATAATCGGCCGCCCGATTGCGCAGGAAGGCGTCAAAAATCTCCCGGCGGCACATGCCGATAAATTCATCCTGGCGATACCCGAGGGGATCCAGACGAATGTCCACTTCCTTGTTGGAAGGGGAAATCATCCGCATATTGCGAACCTTGCGGTCGATGATGTGGTTGGGGAGGTCAAACTCCTCCACCATGCAGAGGGGAATCGCACCGCCACAGGGCTTGGCATTGTCCAGCTTGCGCTCAAACAGCCAGGTTCTGATTCCAGCTTTGGCCAACACTTCCGCGGCACAGGACCCACTGGGGCCTCCGCCAATAACGGCAACGCGCAGCATGACAACTCTCCTCGATCCTTGGCAGGGAGTGATCCTCTGAACCTACAGCCATGACGCCATGCCATGGGCAGGCTGTTGCCGAGCGGTTGCAGGAGGAGAGGTCCTGGGGCAATAATCCAGGGATAAGGCGATGGGCCCAAGACGTGGCAAAGGCGACAACAACCCCGTTGGACGAGATCCCCGTTGCTCGCCGTCTCACCCCGTCCATTCGCCAGCAACAGCAACCCGGCCTGTTGACGCTCCTGATCCTCTTGGCCAGCGCTATGGTGGTGGGAATGGTCATTTTCCTGCGCTCTACCCAGCACATGCCCACCACGGGACTGGACCCCTTGACCGAGCTCATGCCCCCACCGGAGGCGGATGGTCGGCTCCTGGGGCACTTCTCCTACCCCATCGCCCACGAGACAGACCTGGTGGAGGTGGTTCCGGGCCACCGGCTCCATGGGGACGCGGCAGCGGCATTTCTGGCTATGCAGAGGGACGCCGCGGAAGACGGGGTGCAACTCAGGCTACTGAGCGCCTTTCGGGATCAGGAGACCCAGCACAATTTGTTCTTCTCCGTCATGGTGGAGCGGGGGCAACGGCCGGTGGAGCGGGCCAAAGTCAGTGCCCCGCCAAGTTACTCCGAGCATCACACCGGCTACGCCCTGGACCTGGGAGATGCCCGCCGTCCCGAGTTGGACCTGGAGGCAGCCTTTGACCAGAGTGCCGCCTTTACCTGGTTGCAGCAGCACGCAGCCCGTTATCACTTCCGGCTGTCGTTCCCGGCGAACAACCGTCAGGGCCTGGCCTATGAACCATGGCACTGGCGTTGGGAAGGCAGCAGCCATGCGCTGGAATTATTTGAACAGGCGCACCGACTCAATGCCGCAATATAACGAATCCATTGACTATTGCCTTGCCTGTTATGGGCCGACCCATCCGGAACATTGCCATCATTGCCCATGTTGACCATGGCAAGACAACCCTGGTGGATGCCCTGCTGGCCCAATCAGGCATTTTTCGCCAGGGGGAGGCGGTGCCCAGTTGCGTGATGGACAGCAATGCGCTGGAGCGGGAGCGGGGCATCACCATCCTGGCCAAGAACACAGCGGTGGACTACGGACAGACCCGCATTAACATCGTGGACACCCCTGGTCACGCGGATTTTGGCGGGGAGGTGGAGCGGGTGTTGGGCATGGTGGACGGCTGTCTGCTGGTGGTGGACGCCAACGAAGGCCCCATGCCCCAGACCCGCTTTGTCCTCAAAAAGGCCCTGGAGAAGGGCCTGCGGCCCATTGTCTTCATCAACAAGGTGGACCGGCCCCAAGCCATGCCGGATGCGGCGGTGGACAAGGTGCTGGATCTCTTCCTGGAGCTGGGGGCTGACGATGACCAATGTGATTTCCCCTACCTCTTTGGCAGTGGCCTGGGGGGATTTGCCACAGCTGACCTGGCCAAGGGCAACGACACCCTGCAGCCCTTGTTCGAGGCCATTCTTCGCCACACGCCACCCCCGGTGGGCGACTCCGACAAGCCTCTGCAACTGCAAGTCACCACCCTGGACTACAGCGACTTCCTGGGCACTATTGCCATTGGCCGCATCCACAACGGCACCATCACCACCGGGCAGCAGGCAACCCTGATCCGCGGTGACGGCGCTATGAAGCGGGGCCGGGTCAGCAAATTGCTGGGGTTTCAGGGGCTGAGGCGTCTGGAAATCCAGGCCGCCGCCGCCGGGGACATTGTTGCGGTGGCTGGCTTCAGCGGGGTGAACATTGGCGACACCATTGCCTGTGGTGACAGCCTCAACTCCAAAGCCCTGCCACTGATCAAGGTGGATGAACCCACCTTGCAGATGACCTTCATGGTCAACGACTCCCCCTTTGCAGGCCAGGAGGGGAAGTTTGTCACCAGTCGTCAGTTGCGGGACCGGTTACACAAGGAGTTGCTCACCAACGTGGCCCTGCGGGTCCAGGACACTACGTCTCCGGATCGCTTCACCGTGTGCGGCCGGGGAGAACTCCATCTGGGCATCTTGATCGAGACCATGCGGCGGGAAGGCTACGAGTTCCAGGTCTCCCAACCCCAGGTGATCTTCCGCACCATGGACGGGGACATCTGCGAGCCCTACGAGACCGTCGTTCTGGACGTGCCGGAAAGGACGGTAGGGGGTTGCATTGAACGCCTGGGTACATGCAGAGGGGAAATGCAGAACATGGCCACTTCCGGGGACGGCCGCTGTCAAATGGAGTTCATCGTTCCTGCGCGCGGCCTGGTGGGCTTTCGCAGTGACTTCATCCGCATGACCCGTGGCGAAGGCCTGATGAGTCACTCGTTTTTGGACTACCGCAAGATGGAGGGGGAGTTGCAAGCCCGGCACACCGGGGTGCTGATTGCTTTCGAGACGGGTGTGGCCACCGTCTACGCACTAAAGAACGCCGAAGACCGGGGCCAGTTTTTCATTCACCCAGGCACCAGGGTGTACAAAGGGATGATCGTGGGGCAACACACACGACCCCAGGACCTGGAGATCAACGTCTGCAAGACCAAGCAACTCACCAACATGCGCTCAGCGGGCGCCGAAGAGTTGGACACCCTGCAGA
Source organism: Candidatus Synechococcus spongiarum (assembly GCF_900047545.1). Taxonomy (GTDB): domain Bacteria; phylum Cyanobacteriota; class Cyanobacteriia; order PCC-6307; family Cyanobiaceae; genus Synechococcus_B; species Synechococcus_B spongiarum_C. Next base: position 8,307 of record NZ_FITM01000070.1, on the reverse strand, counting down.
CTCCCGTGGAGATGTCCCTGGAACGGTCTCTGGGTTACATCGGCCCCGGTGAGTTGCTGGAGGTGACCCCGGAATCCATGCGGCTGCGCAAGCTGCCCAGTCGCAAGCCCGCTAAACGCTAGACGTCCTTTTACGCCTTGCTCCTCCCATGGCGGCCCGTCCGGATCCTGCCCTTGCCTCGGCACTGGCCCTCTTTGCCCAGGAAGACTGGTACGCCTGCCATGACGCCCTGGAGGTGCTCTGGCAGGAGAGCCTGGAGCCGCGCCGCAGGCCCCTGCAGGCCCTGGTTCAGATTGCCGTGGCCATGGTCCACTGGCAACAAGGCAATCGCCGTGGCACTACCTTGCTCTGGGGCGAAGCCGTGGCGCGTCTGGCCCGCTGCCGTGAGGAGCTGGACGGGGTGGACCTGGGTTACCTGCATGAGCAAGGCCGGCATTGGCTCCGCTTTCTGCAGGACCCTCCTGGGGGCGCCGCCCCACCGCCACCACGGTGTAAGGCAGACTAGGGCATCCAGGCCATCATGGACACCAGTGGCAACCAATCTGTCTTGGCTGGGGCTGATGATGGCTCTTGCAGCCACAACAGGCCGGGCCGGCATATACCAGCCGTTCCACCCCCCATCCACCATCTCCGTGCCGTCCCTGGCCCAGACCACCGACACCAACCCCGATGGGCAGAGGCCGGACAGTGACCGGATCACTATTCGCTCCGACCGGCAGGAGATGAACGAAGAGGAAGGCATTCTCACAGCAGAGGGCCGGGTGCGGATCGTCTACCCGGCCCATGACGTCACCGCCACGGCCGACCACGCCCGGTACTTCACTCGGGAGGGAAGGCTAATCCTCAGCGGCGGCGTGGAGGTCAAGCAAACGGGGGGCAACAGCATCCGTGGCGAGCGGCTGGTGTACACGAGCCAGTCTCGGACGTTTGTTGTGGAATCCAGGCCGGGCGAGCAGGTGCAGAGCACCTACGACCTGTCTTCCCCCACCCGGGAGACATTGACCCCATGAGTCTGGAGTTGCAGGGGATCAACCTGAGCCTGGCGGGTCGTCAGTTGATTCAATCCCTGGACATGCACTTGCACCCAGGTGAAGTGGTGGGTCTCCTGGGACCCAACGGGGCAGGCAAGACCACCACCTTCAACCTGATCACCGGTCAGTTGCAGCCAGACCAGGGGGACATTTCTCTGGACGGCCACTCCATCACGGCGCTGACCATGCCCCAGCGGGCCAGGCTGGGGTTGGGCTATCTGCCCCAGGAGGCCAGCGTCTTCCGCTCCCTCACCGTGCGGGACAACCTGCTGCTCAGCCTGGAGCAATCCCGGCTGCCTGCACCTGCACGCCGCCAACGGCTCAATCAACTGGTGGCCGACTTCCAACTGAAGCCTTTTCTACAGCGGCGGGGCGCCCAACTCTCCGGTGGTGAACGACGCCGGACCGAAGTGGCCAGGGCGCTGGCGGTGGGCACCCATGGTCCCCGCTATTTGCTGCTGGACGAGCCGTTTGCCGGCGTAGACCCGCTGGCGGTCCATGATTTACAGACCTTGATCCTGCGCCTCAAGCAACAACAGGTGGGGCTACTCATCACGGATCACAACGTGCGGGAAACTCTCTCCATTACGGATCGTGCCTATATTCTTAACGAAGGCACCATCCTGGCGTCCGGTTCTTCCCAGGTTGTGGCCAGTGATCCGTTGGTCAGACAGTACTACCTGGGCACAAGCTTCACCATCTGATGGTCACCCTGTCTCCCCTCACTCGTCGTCTGGGCCTGCTGGATCGCTGGCTCTATGGAGAGTTGCTAGGTCCACTGTTGTTCGGAATCGGCATCTTCAGCTTGCTGCTGGTGACCGGGGATGCCCTGTTTGACCTGGTGCGCAAGGTTGTGGAGAAGGGTTTGCCCACTGGCTCGGCGCTTCAGGTACTCGTCCTGCAGTTGCCGGGTTTGATGGTCTATGCCTTGCCCATGGCCATGTTGCTGGGCACACTGCTCACCTATAGCAAGCTTTCCAGCGGCAATGAACTCATTGCCCTGCGCAGCGTTGGCGTGCCCACCAGGCGCTACGTACTGCCCGCGGTGGTGTTGGGTCTGATCTTCAGCGTGGTCAGCTTTATGGTCAGCGATCTGGTGGTGCCCAGCAGCAACCACCATTCTGTCGTGGTTTTGCAAGCCGCCTTGGGACGGTCCATGCCCAAAAGCAGGGGTGAGCACATCATCTATCCCCATTTCGCCAGAATTTCCAGGGCAGACGGTGGTTCCCACAATGGCCTGGCGCAATTGTTCTACGCACGGGAGGCCATAGACGGTCATATGAAAGGCATCACGGTGCTGGACATCAGCCGCCCCGACATGCTCCAGGTGGTACAAGCCCGGGAGGCCTACTTTGACCAGGACCAGGGGAACTTGTTGTTTCTTGACGGCACCACCACCTCCCTGGCTGAGGACGGCAGCTCCCAGTCCCGGATGCGCTTTGAGGAACAACTGTCTCCCATTGGGGATACCCCTTTGCGCTTGGCGGAGATCCCCACGGATCCCGCCAACATGACTGTTGCCCAAATCCACATGTCCCGGACCCTGCTGGAAAGGACGGGCAACCTGCGCCAGGCACGCAAGTTGAGTGTCCGTCTTCAGGAAAAGTTTTCGGTTCCCTTGAGTTGCCTGGTGTTCGCCCTCGCGGGCTCCAGCATCGGCGCCCGGTCCGTTGGCAAGACACGGAGCCGCAGCAAGGGATTTGGCGTCAGCCTCATCATCATCTTCGGCTACTACCTGCTGTCGTTTGTTTTCAGTTCCCTGGGGGTGCAGGGGATTCTCTCCCCCTATCTCTCTGCCTGGATACCGGTTGCCATTGGCCTGGCGGCAGGCCTGGCTCTGCTTTACCGCTCCAGTCGCTAGGACAGTTGGATTCCAACCCTAACCTGAAGGCTCCCATACGGCATCGGTGATGCCCACTGATTTATTGACACCAGCCGACCTCGTTGCAGCCCTAGGCTTGGCAGCCTTGTTGTTGCTGCTGACGGCCTTGCCCGCAGCATTTTGGGGTCTCATGGCGGGCAACCATTCCCAGCGGCTGAGCACCGCCCTCGTGGCGGTCGCCAATCTGTTCCTGGCGGCGTTGTTGCTGCGCCGCTGGATGGACACGGGTCACTTTCCCGTGAGCAACCTTTACGAATCGCTGTGCTTCCTCAGTTGGTGCGCCAGCTTTACCCAGCTTCTGCTGATGCGCATTTCCCCCCATGCCTGGGTGCCTGCCTTGACCACACCCTTGGCCCTGGGCACCCTGGCTTTTGCCTCCTTTGCCCTGCCCTCGTCCCTGCAGGTGGCCAATTCTCTGGTACCGGCCCTGCGCTCAAGCTGGCTGGTGATGCATGTGAGTGTGATCATGGCCAGCTACGGGGCGCTGCTGGTGGGGTCCGCCTTGGCGGTGGGGGTGCTGCTGGCGAACCGGGATCAAGCCGTGGCCATTCGGGGGAGTTCCATCGGCAGCGGCGGGTTTCGCGCACCCACCATGGCCGTGGGAGACAACCTCACCAGCCTCACCAGTGAAACCTTCAGTCAGGCCGAGCGCCTGGACAACCTGAGCTACCGCACCATCACGGTGGGCTTCCTGCTCCTCTCCATTGGCATCATCAGTGGTGCGGTGTGGGCCAATGAAGCCTGGGGCAGTTGGTGGAGCTGGGATCCCAAGGAAACCTGGGCACTCATCTGCTGGCTGGTGTATGCCGCCTATCTCCACACCCGCTTGAATCGGGGCTGGCATGGTCGTCGCTCAGCACTGCTGGCTGCCTCCGGGTTCATGGTGGTGGTGATTTGCTACATCGGTGTCAATCTTCTAGGTGTCGGCCTGCACAGCTACGGATGGTTTCTTGGTTCCTGATCCCCACCGTGGCACTGGGTGCAACCACGGGGCTTCTCACGGCGACAGCGACAGCCGATCCTGCACAGGTAGTTAAACCCATGGACGCCAATCCCCTGGAGGCCTACCAACAACTCTGCCAAATCGAGGCCCGTCACCAGGGGGCGCCGGAGGCAATTGTCCAGGGATCGTGCCGGTGTCTCCAACAACGGTTGGAGGCTCTGGACAAACCACCCCATGGACGGGACGATCTCAAGGCGTTCACCGAAGAGAACCGCCTGGCCTGTGTGTTCCAGGCGATTCTCGAACTCTGAGTCCTCTGGTTGAGTGGGGGCAGGGATTCAGACTGGGGCCATGGCGGGGTTGCGGCTGTTGCGGATGCCGTCGATGGCGGTGGCGTAGTCCGCCGCCCCGAACACTGCCGAGCCCGCCACCAGGGCGTTGGCGCCAGCATCAATGACGCTCCAGGCATTGCTGGCCTTGACGCCGCCATCCACCTCGATCCAGGGATCCAGACCGCGCTCGTCGCACATGTGGCGCAGGGTGCGGATCTTGTCCAGAGCCGAAGGGATGAAACTTTGTCCGCCAAAACCAGGATTCACGGACATGATCAACACCATGTCGCAAAGTTCAAGGCAGTACTCCAGGCTGCTGAGGGGGGTGCCGGGGTTGAGCACGGCGCCCGCTTTTTTCCCCAGGTCCTTGATCTGGGCCAGGTTGCGATGCAGGTGGGGGCAGGCTTCCACCTGCACGTAGATGTGATCGGCCCCCGCCCGGGCGAAGTCCGGGACGTACTTCTCCGGCTCCACGATCATCAGGTGAACATCCAGGGGCTTTTCAGTGACCGGGCGCAGAGCGGCCACCACCAGCGGACCGATGGTGAGATTGGGAACAAAGCGCCCATCCATCACGTCCACGTGAATCCAATCCGCACCGGCCTGGTCCACGGTCCGTACTTCATCCCCCAGCCGCGCAAAATCCGCCGACAGAATAGACGGGGCAATCACAAGGGGCTTGGGAGACATGGTTCTGTGGGAGTGGGACAGGCTCGCCATCAGCCTAACCGGCAGTTGTGGCAGGGCGCTGATAGACTCACCCGCGCTCCCGCCTCCCTTGGGGGTGGGCATCAGACCTTTGCTTGAGAATCCGTGGACCGCAACCTGATTCAGGAACTGCTGGAAGTCGTCGAACAGGCGGCCATCGCATCAGCCCAGCTCACCGGTCAGGGACGCAAAAACGATGCAGATGCCGCTGCTGTGGAAGCCATGCGCAAGCGCATGGGCACCATTCCCATGCAGGGCCGCATCGTCATCGGCGAGGGGGAACGGGATGAAGCCCCCATGCTGTACATCGGCGAGGAGGTGGGCAGTGGCCACGGTCCCGGTGTGGATTTCGCCGTTGATCCCTGTGAAGGAACCAATCTTTGCGCCAATGCCCAGCCCGGCTCCATGGCGGTTCTGGCCGCCAGTGACCGTGGCGGCCTGTTCAACGCGCCGGACTTCTACATGAACAAGCTGGCGGCGCCGCCAGCCGCCAAGGGCAAAGTGGATCTCCGCAAGTCACCCACGGACAACCTCAAGATCCTGGCGGATTGCCTGGGGCTGGCCCTGGACGAGCTGGTGGTGGTGGTGATGGATCGGGCCCGCCACAAAACCCTGATCGCCGAGATCCGTGGTGCGGGCGCCCGGGTCAAGCCCATCAGCGACGGGGACGTGAGTGCCGCCATTGCCTGTGGTTTTGAAGGGACCGGCACCCACTGCCTCATGGGCATCGGCGCGGCGCCCGAGGGGGTGATTTCCGCAGCGGCGTTGCGCTGCCTGGGGGGCCACTTCCAGGGTCAACTGGTCTATGATCCCGCCATCGCCATGACCAAGGAATGGGCCAACCTCACCAAGGAGGGCAACTTGGTGCGCCTGGCGGAGATGGGCATTACGGATCCCGACCGTGTCTACGGGGCGGAGGAATTGGCCAGTGGCCAGAATGTAGTCTTTGCTGCCAGCGGCATCACGAATGGTCTCCTGTTCCATGGGGTGAAGTTCGAGCCGGACTGCACCCGCACCAGCAGCCTGGTGATTTCCTCCCTAGATCGCACAGCCCGTTTCACCAACACGGTCCACATCAAAGCGGGTGCCACCAAGGTGTCGTTGCACTGAGTCGTTGCGCCGAGACGCCAGCGCCCTCTTCAAACCTCACCTCCCATGCACATTGCCGTCATTGGCCTCAGCCATCGCACCGCGCCAGTGGAGGTGCGGGAGCGGCTCAGCATCACGGACGAGACCTTGCCCAGCTCCCTCAGGAGCCTGCTGGCGGTGCAGGAGGTGCAGGAAGCGTCCATTCTCAGCACCTGTAACAGGCTGGAGATCTATGCCCTCCTGCGCCACGCCGATGCGGTGGCCACCATTGCCCACTTCCTGAGTGAGCATAGTGGCCTTCCTGCTGCGGAACTGCGGCCCCATCTGTTCGTGCTTCGGCATGAGGAGGCCATTGACCACCTGCTGCGGGTCGCCGCTGGCCTAGATAGCCTGGTGCAGGGGGAAGGGCAAATCCTGGCCCAGGTGAAAAAAATGGCGCGCCTGGGACAGGAGCACAAATCCACCGGCCCCATTCTGGGGCGGCTCCTCAATCAAGCGGTCAGCACCGGCAAGCGGGTGCGCAGTGAAACCAGGCTGGGCACGGGGGCCGTGTCCATCAGCAGTGCTGCAGTGGAACTGGCTCAACTCAAATGCGCCCAGGAGCGGGGTGAGCAGCAGCCGGTTGGCCTAGCTGAGGAGCAGGTGGCCGTAGTGGGCTGTGGCCGCATGGGGCGGTTGCTGGTGCAACACTTGGCAGCAAAGGGCTGCACGGCCCTCACCCTGGTGAACAGAACCACGGCCAGGGCTGAGGCCCTGGCCAGGGACTTTCCCCAGCTCGCCATCCGTTGTGTGGGCCTGGAGAAGCTGGATGAAGAACTGCGAAGAGCCTCCATGGTGTTCACCAGCACAGCCGCTGCCATCCCCATGCTCACCCGATCACGATTGGAGCGGCTGGCACCCATCCACCGCCTCAAGCTTTTTGACATTGGTGTGCCCCGCAACATCACCGCCGACGTGGCCGCTGTGGACGGGGTGGCGGCCTACGACGTGGACGACCTGAAGGAAGTGGTGGCCCGCAACCAGGAGGCCCGCCAAGCCGAAGCCAAGGTTGCCGAGGGACTGGTCCACCAGGATGCAGAGGACTTTCTCACCTGGTGGGACGGATTGGAAGCCGTTCCTGTGCTGAACCGGTTGCGGCGCAACCTGGACCAGGTGCGGGAACAGGAGTTGCTCAAGGCCCTGAGCCGCATGGGGCCAGATCTCTCGGCCCGGGAGAAGAACGTGGTGGAGGCCCTCAGCAAAGGGATCATCAACAAGGTGCTCCACGGCCCCGTAACCCGGCTGCGGGGACCCATGGAGCGGCAGAAGCGACTGGAACAACTCCAGGTCGTATGTGAATTATTTGACCTGGATCAGGTTGAGACATCTTGATTCATCCGCCGGGTCTTGCCGTTTGCGCCCTCCATCAACGAAAGTGACGTTGTCAGCAGCGTGTCCATGAAGCGGGTCTTGGGAATCATCCTCGGCGGCGGCGCCGGAACCCGTCTCTTCCCCCTCACCAAAATGCGGGCCAAGCCGGCTGTTCCCCTGGCCGCCAAGTACCGCCTAATCGACATCCCCGTCAGCAACTGCATCAATTCTGGTATTACCAAGATCTATGCCCTGACCCAGTTCAACAGCGCCTCCCTCAACCGCCATCTCTCCCGCACCTACAACCTCTCTGCGGGGTTTGGCCAGGGTTTTGTGGAGGTTCTGGCGGCCCAGCAAACCCCGGAAAGCCCCAGTTGGTTTGAGGGCACCGCTGACGCGGTGCGCAAGTACAAGTGGCTCTTCCAGGAGTGGGACGTGGACGAGTACCTGATCCTCAGCGGTGACCAGCTTTACCGCATGGACTACGGCGCCTTTGTGGCCTCCCACCGGGCCCTGGGGGCGGACATCAGCGTGGCGGCCCTGCCGGTCACCCCGGAGCAGGGCCAGAGCTTTGGCCTCATGCGCACGGATTCCTCACGGCGCATCCTGGAATTTCGCGAGAAGCCCCACGGTGATGCCCTGGCCCAGATGCGGGTGGATACCTCCGTCTACGGGATCTCACCCGAGGAGTCCCGGGAGAAACCCCATTTGGCCTCCATGGGCATTTACGTCTTCAGTCGCAAGGCCCTATTTGATCTCCTGGACCAGAATCCCTCGGCGACAGACTTCGGCAAGGAGATCATCCCCACGGCATTGCGGGATCACGATCTGCGGGCCTACCTGTTCAATGACTACTGGGAGGACATCGGCACGATCCGGGCATTTTATGAAGCCAACCTGGCCCTGACCGAACAGCCCTTGCCGGCCTTTTCATTTTATGATGAGAACTTCCCCATATACACCCGTCCCCGT
>NZ_FITM01000066.1 GCF_900047545.1 Candidatus Synechococcus spongiarum | reverse complement strand
GAACCAGAAGCGCAACCATCTGGGGGTGGTGGTGCCGATGTTGCTGGCCCTGAGCCGGAACAGGGGGAGAGTACCCTTAATGGACTGGACAAAGTCAAGGCCAGCCAAGTCGACGCACCATTCCAGGATGCAGACGACAGCGCAACCCTGGACGTGGCGCTGGAAGATGATCCTGAGAACGTGGCTGCCGCAGGTGAGGGTGGCGAAGGTTTGGTGATTGCCGCAGCCGATGCTGTTGGTGGAGCGCCGCAAGCGATGACTGATGTTTCAGGGGTCGAGACTGAGCCGGCACAATCGGCCGGGGAGGATTCTCCCCAACCTGCTCAGGAGGGGGAGGATTTGGTGGTCAGTAGCTTTGATGAAGTTGATGAGAAACTGCGGGAGGCCAACTGAACTCATCCGCTGATCCGGGGGACAAGCCTTGGCGTAGTGACCATCATTGCGCCAGTTGTGGCATCCCCTCATCCCCCCACCCCTATGCACCGCTCAGGGGTGGTTTGGCAGCAGGTGGATTTCAACAGCCAGCCCCTCCAGACGCGCCGGGAAGCCTGCTTGAAATTGGTCAGGCAGGTACGGATCAGAAGGCCTGGAGCCTGCCAGCCATTGAACCCTTGGTCAGACGGGCCTCCATGAAGGGGCGGGCCTTGCAAAGGTCGGGAGGGCTGTCTGTAAAAAACCCGGTAGGCATGAAAGGGGAATGACATAGTTAACCCCAATTCCAGATCAGGGGACCCGAGGGAACCTGCCCTGGCGCCGGCTTGAGGCTTTTTTACCTGCAGGATGCCCTCTCACCGTGAGAGGCCAGTTGTAGCAGTGGCAAGGGTTGGCAGGGGCCGGTAGCCGTGATCAGAAGTGCGTGGTCCACGCGAGCTGGACCTCATGGTCTGGCGCGTCGCTGTTGTCGTTGCGCTCCCGCCGGGCCAGGTCGAAGGAGAGTGCAGACGACTCCGTCTCGTCTTCAGCCAAGTGCTTCAGGCTCCAGCCGATGCGGTAGTCGCGTCCGCCGTCGTAGAGGACCAGCCCCAGCTCCGGTGTGAGGGTGAAGCGTTCGCCAAAGGCGAAGAGGCCGTAGCTGAGTTGGAGGTCCAAGCGCTGATTCTTCAGGTGGTCATGGCCGCTGTCGTCGTTGGCCGCCAGCCCCTCCAGGGTGACGCGGGAGAGGAGGGCGTCAGCACCACCGGAGGAGGCGCCGCCCATGGTCTGGTTGAGGGACAGGGCGGCGCCCAACTCCGCGTCGGGCTGTTGCCGCCAGGAGAGGGAAGCGGCGAAGCCCCGATCCCGGAAACCGTTGGCAGCGTGGGAGAAGAGGCCACGGCCCCGCCGCTCCGCCTGGAGACCGTGCGACGGGTGGCAGAGGAGGATGCCGCCGCCCAGGCCGAGGCCGAAGCCGGTCTCGGCAGCGCCGTCATCGTGCCGCCGCCCCACCTCCAGGGAAGGGGTGAGCGTTGTGTCGTCGCCTGCCCCGGCCTGGGCATCGGGATGGGGGAGGGTGATGGGCCACTGTGCGTCCAGCCGCAGCCGCGTCACCATGGCAGCGGCTGCCGACAGTCCCGTGGTGGCGCCCGAGGAGATGCCCACGGCCATGGGCATCGGTCTTGCCGATGAGGGTGAAGCAGTGTGCCGCACAGACCCGCTGCCGCCAGCCAGAGGTTCAGGTCCGTTGTCATGGCAGCGCCGTCCTTGCCCGTGGCCAACTCGGGCGTCACCTCCAGTTCAACCTGTCCATAGCCCACTGTGCCCCAGCCCTGCAACCGTTGGCTGAAGCGGTGGCGCCCCCAGGAGAACACCCTGGTGAGGGTGGCGTCCACGTCACCGACTCGCCGGACTCGCCAACGCTTTCCCAGTGGGGGAGCCTGAGTGGCGTCCACGTCACCTGAGGACTCGCCATCATAGCTGCCGCGCCCGTTGGGAGAGCAGGAGCCCGAGCGACTGAAACACTTGCGGCTGAAAACTTCTGCATACAAGAAGGCCGTTGGCTCCCAATAGCCAGCCACCTCACCAT
>NZ_FITM01000034.1 GCF_900047545.1 Candidatus Synechococcus spongiarum | reverse complement strand
GGAAAATCGGCATCCACAAGGACGGCAACCTGCTCTTGCACGGCCTCCGCACCGGCCAGGCCGTAAAGCTCACCGATTTTCCAGGAGCCAAGGGCCTCGCTGTGGGTAAAGGTGTCACGGGGAATCTGGATGATCCGCATCTGGTCCTGCTCCATGAGAAGGGCAACCACCACGTCGGCATTGGCGCCGATGGGATCAATACCCAGCACCAACACGTTGCCAGGACGACTAAAGCGGTAACGCGCCTCTGGCGAGAGGACTAACTGCCCCCCCCAGAACACCAGCACCAGCAGCAGTGGCATCACCAGCCACCGCCACGGGGAGCGAAGAAAGACGTGCTTCAGGGCGACCTTCAGTTGACGGGGAGCAGGTCACCACAGTTTGCCGCAACAGGTGCCGAATATGACGACGGCATCAATGCTACAGAGCCCGTCGGGCTTGGCATTTAACGTTGCTTCCAGGCCGTCAATCCCGGCGCTCAGAGCATTAATTCGACCGTTCAGCACCGTTTCCAGGGCACCGATCTTGCTATCCAAGGAAAATGAAGCCTGCCATCACCATGGCCATCAAGGCAATGGTAAGCCCAATGATCAGGTAATCCCGCTCCTGCTTCTGTGGCGCCCCTGCAGGAGCAAGCGAGGGATCCGCAGGATGGGAAGTCCGGGACTCTTTTTCCACGGGATCGGGGACGGGATTTGAGGTATTGACGTCCTCCCGGCCCTCTCAGGGCCGGGATTCCTTCTCGGACTTGGCAGTTGCCTCCTCCTTCAGGTAGGTTCCTGCTTCGCAGGGGATGCTCGCCCGGCCTAAGCCTGCTGGTCTTACTGCCCTTCCACAGGTGGTTTCCAGACGCGGCAAGCCCTGCCGCGTCTGTGGCCTGAGCCATGTTTGGATGGCAGCACACCGCTCTATAAGGACGGGGCTTGCAGCCCTGGTCATGGGCTGTACCGCGAGGAAGATCCACAGGTCCCCTCCGGTAGATCAAGAAATCTCAAGAGATCTGAAGTTGCGTAAGCAAACGCCGCTGGCGTCCGTCTCCAGGGATGTGGGTCTGGGTAGCGTCCCGTTGCTCCTGCTTTTTCGCTCGCCGTGAAACCAGGCTTCGATGGACAGACCGTTGCGTCCCAATTGGCCGTTGCCGCCTTGGCGGCGGGCGTGGTTACCTCCTATGCGGTCGCCCAGGGCCAGAACCCTCTCATGGCGTTAGGAATTACCGTTTTCTCTGCTGTCGCTGCAGTTGCCATTGGCCAGTGGATCTGACGCTGCGCTCCCGCAGCAGGAGAAGGCCATCATGGCCTTACGGCAGGACATGCCCGCCCTGGCCAACAAGATCTACTTCAACTACGGCGGCCAGGGGCCGTTACCGACGGCGTCCCTCCACGCCATGGCTGCAAGCTGGCGCCGCATCCAGGAGTTGGGACCCTTCGCCAAGCCGGTCTTCTCCTACGTGGAGGAGTTGATCGCCTCACTGCGCCTGGCATTGGCTGCCCTCTGCGGCGTTCCATCCCAGCGCCTGGCGTTCACGGAAAACGTCACTTCCGGCTGTGTATTGCCCCTGTGGGGGCTACCGTGGCGCCCTGGTGATGAACTGCTCATCGGTGACGGGGAGCACCCCGGTGTCGTGGCCACCTGCCATGAGCTTGCCCGCCGGGAACAGCTCCAGGTGAAGACCCTCCCGGTTCAGCAGTATTGTGGAGCGGAGCAGGTGCTGGAGCGTTTGGATCAGGCTCTCCAGCCCCGCACGCGACTGGTGGTGCTGAGCCATCTGCTGTGGACCACGGGGGCCGCCATGCCCCTTCCTGCCGTGGGCCGCCGCCTCAGGGAGCATGTCAACCAGCCGTGGCTGGTGGTGGACGGTGCCCAGTCCACAGGCGCCGTGCCTCTGCAGGAAGCGGTGGCGGCAGCAGATCTTTACGCCTTCACCGGCCACAAATGGCTCTGCGGGCCGGAGGGTCTGGGGGCTGTGGCCCTCTCCCGGCGCCTGCTTGAGGTGGGCACACCCACCATGATTGGCTGGCGGGGCCTGGCCAAGGATCCGGCCGACCCCCTGCGTCTCCATGGGGACGCTCGCCGCTATGAAATTGCCACCAGTTGCTCCCCCCTAGCGGCGGGTCTGTTGCAATCTCTCCACAGGCTGGCGACGGTGGGGGATCCCTGCCAGCGGCTGGAGCGGATCCGGGTCCGCAGCGGCGCGCTTTGGCATGGCTTGCGGCAACTGGACGGGGTGGAGACCCTATTGCCGGAGGCGCCGCCCGCCGGGATGGTGAGTTTTCGGGTGCGGGGTTTTGGGTCCCAACAGGTAGTCAGTGCCCTGGCGGCGCGGGGCCTGGTGTTACGAAGCTTTGAGGAGCCGGACTGTGTACGGGCCTGCTGCCATGTGACCACGTTGCCCACGGAATCGGAACGCCTGATTCATGAAATTGCTTCCTTAGGCACAAATTCAGGGACTCCCGAGGCTTAAGGTTTCAATCACATTTGCAGCGTGATTGTGTCCCCTAAACGCCGTCCCCGCTTTTTTCATCCCCTGGCTGCGGTGGAAACCCGCAGCGATGGCCAATGTTTTGCCAATGCCTTTGCCGTAGCGGAGCACAGGGTGAACATGGCCTTGACCGGCGCCCTGCTCCCCGCCTTGAAGGTGGTGACCATTCTCCGGGAAACCGGGTTTGCCCGGCTTCATATCCAGTCCATGTTCGAGGACGCCCGCCAGGGCAACCCCCACGCCCGCCTGCGGATGATCGAGTTCACTGCTGACGCCCTGGTGGAGGAGGAGGGCCTGGTGGCCGGCGCCCTTGAGGACGACGCCGACGACCAGATTCCCATGGCCGCCACCTGAGCCCGCGTCCGCCACTGCGCCAGGGGGACCGGTGGCGTCTTAGCGCTGGGCCACGGCGGCTGCCGCCACACGGCGATCATCGAAGGGCCGTTGTTCATGGCCGATAATCTGGACGGTCTCATGGCCCTTGCCGGCGATGAGCACCGTATCCCCTGCCCCAGCCTGAATCACCGCCCTATGAATGGCCAGACTCCGGTCCAGTTCCCGCTGGTGAGGCGTTCCCGCTGGCAGGCCGGCGCAGATCTCCTCCAGGATGGCCTCGGGATCTTCCATGCGGGGGTTATCGGAGGTGATCACCAGTTCGTCGGCCAGTGCGGCGGCTACCGCCGCCATGGGGGGCCGCTTGCCCCGATCCCGATCTCCGCCGCAGCCGAACACACAGATCAGCCGCCCCACCACGAAGGGGCGCAGGGCCTGCAACGCACTGGCCAGGCCGTCAGGGGTGTGGGCATAGTCCACCACCACGGTGATGTCCGGCGCTGGGATGGACTCCATCCGGCCGGGCACCCCCCCAAAGTGGGGCACATGCTCCAGTAACGACCCCAGAGGAGCCCCGCAACTCAGCAGCACCCCCACCGCCTGGAGCAGGTTCATCAAGTTGAAACGTCCCACCATGGGAGAGTGAAACCACCCTTCCCCCATGGGGCTGACGAGCCGTCCCTCCACCCCCTTGGCGCCCATGGCCAGGTCACACATCACCAATTCGGCATCCGGCGGCGCCGGGGGATGCCCATCCCGTTGCCGTGGATCCAGCAGGCGGCAGCCCCAGGCGTTGCCACCCAGCTGCTGCCGCAGGCGACGCCCATAGGGGTCCTCACAATTGATCACGGCCTGCCCATGAAGCAGGTCTGCCGCAAACAGCCGGGCCTTGGCCTGGAAATAAGCCTCCATGTCCCCGTGAAAATCCAGGTGGTCCTGGCTCAGGTTGGTGAACACGGCGCCAGCAAACACCAGCCCCGCCACCCGCTGCTGCGCCAGGGCGTGGGAGCTCACTTCCATGGCGGCCCGTTGCACGCCGTCCGCCACCGCCTGGGCAAGCTGTCCATGCACCACGTCCGCCGGCGCCGTGGTGTGGATGGCCGTCATCACGGTTCCCGGCCAGCGATTCTCCAGGGTGCCCAACAGGGCTGTGGGCGTTCCCAGGGCCGTGCTCAGATGCTCAATCCAGTGGGTGGTGGTGGTTTTGCCGTTGGTGCCGGTCACGCCAATGAGTTGCAACCGCTGGCTGGGGTGCCCCCAGAAGGCGGCTGCCAGTCGCCCCAGACAGGTGGCAGGGTTATTCACCACCACCACGGGATCCCCCGGACCCGGTGGATGCTTCCGGGCCGCCTCGGGGCCGATCACCGCCGCCGCCGCCCCGGCCGCCAGACTGGCTACCCAGTGGTCCCCGCCGTCCACGTGGGCGCCCGGCACCCCCACAAACAGGGCAGCAGGCGGTAACCGCCTGGAATCCCCTGAGACCGCCAGAATCTCAAGATCCGCCATCAGAGTGGGGACGGGAACGGCAGCAGCCTTCAGAAGGTGATGGAGGCGCATGGGTGCAGCCATGGGCTCAACTCCAGCGATGGACTTGACGACCCCCCAAGCTTGCGGGCTGCGGCCCCCATCAGCCAGGGGCCGACCCGGTGAACGGGCCGAGATGCTTCTCCAGCCAGCACCGCAGCGCCAACCCCTTGAGCCGTGGCGGCACCCGCGGCAGGACGGGATCTTGCAGGGGGTCCGACCCCACTATCAGCAGGGGCACCAGCAGCCCAAAACGCTGCTGCAACACCGGATCCACGTCCACGTCCACAAGCTGCAGGGTCCCCTGGGGCAGCAGGGAGCCCAGGCGCTTCGCCAGGCCGGTGCAGAGGCAGCACCCGGAACGGGTCAGCAGGACGAGGGGTGGCCAGGCGGAGTGGCTCATGGGTCGGGAACAGGGTCGTAGCCCCCTGCCGTGAAGGGGTGGCACCGCAGCAGCCGCCAAACACTCAACCAGCTGCCCCGCCAGAGGCCATGGCGCTCCAGGGCCTCCATGGCATAGGCGCTGCAACTGGGACTGAAACGACAGCGGGGCGCCAACAGGGGCGAGATGAACCGCTGATAGAGGCCGATGAGGCCAATGAGCGGCGCCGCCAGCCATTTGGTGGGGCCGTCACCCTTGCGGGGGGTTACACTCACGATTTGGTGCGATGGCTGAACCCATGGTGCCAAATTTTCCTGCACACCACTGCACGAGGACCACTACCCATGTCTCGATACCGCGGCCCTCGCCTGAGGATTACGCGGCGCTTGGGAGACCTTCCCGGTCTCACGCGTAAGTCCGCCAAGCGGTCTTATCCCCCCGGTCAGCACGGCCAAGCCCGTCGCAAGCGCTCCGAATACGCCATCCGTCTGGAAGAAAAGCAAAAGTTGCGTTTCAATTACGGAGTGTCCGAGCGGCAGTTGGTGCGCTACATCAAAAAAGCCCGCGCCCAGGCCGGTTCCACCGGCACCAACCTGCTCAAGCTGCTGGAAAACCGCCTGGACAACGTGTGTTTCCGGCTGGGATTTGCCCCCACCATTCCCGGCGCCCGCCAGTTGGTGAACCATGGCCACGTCACGGTCAACGGCCGCATGGTAAACATCGCCAGCTACCAGTGCAGGGCCGGCGACGCCCTGGCCGTCCGGGAACGGAAAGGCAGCAAGCGCCTGGCCACGGACAACCTGGAGTTCCCCGGTCTGGCCAACGTGCCCCCCCACCTGGAGTTGGACAAGAACAAGCTCACCGCCAAGGTGGCGGGGGGCTGTGAACGGGAGTGGGTGGCCCTGGAAATCAACGAGTTGCTGGTGGTGGAGTACTACTCCCGCAAGGTATAAAGACATCAGGAACCATGTCCGTTGGAGAGTCCTGCTGTCGGACTCCCGACGGCCAAAACGCCAACCACTCCCGGAGGAGGCTACTGTCAGGAACGATTCCTGACAGTGGCGGTGAACCTCAATTCCACGATCTCGGCGTCCGCTTTGGCGCTTCCCGTTTCCTGAGCAGGCGAGTGCTTGTCCGCATAATTCTGGCACCATCCATAAAAGATTTCGCAGAGATCGTTCAACTCCCTTGACTATTACCGTGAACCCCAGGTGGACCAGTCAGGAGTGGTGGGAGATACCTGATGATGAACGTATTGTTACCCTGACTTAGGGAAACCCTCAGAAATGGGGAGAGGATGTATCATAATGAAAGGAGCAGCCTTGGAGCTCCATGAGCAAAGACTGTCAACTTGGCTTCAGCGATTTTGAGCGGAG
>NZ_FITM01000079.1 GCF_900047545.1 Candidatus Synechococcus spongiarum | reverse complement strand
TCAGGGGGCTGCTGCCGCCGGTGTGTCTTACCCCGGCTTCTGGCGTCAGTTGGAGCAGCTTCAAGGTCGGGGGTACGGGAACCCTGAGCAAGAAGCCCTATGCCAGTGCTGAAATGAGAATTCCCTGATCAGCCAAAACGGAAAAGTTTGTGACGCTTCTGTTTCCTTGGAAAAAAGGAAAGCCGCTACAAACCATGCACCCTCTCCGCCTTCAGAGATCCATAGGCCTGGGGATCACAGGTGAGCAGAATCACCTGGAGGCCGTGAGCCACAGCGGTTTCCAACATCCTGCTCACCATGGGGATGCGCTCGGGGTCGGTGTTGGTGAAGGCGTCGTCAAAGATCAGGGGCAGGCAGCCGTCGTGGCGATGCTTCAAAACATCGGCCATGGACAGGCGCAGGGCAGCGGCAAACTGTTCCCTCATGCCGCCGCTGAGTTGGGCAAAGTCGTACGGGTTCTGGTCGCGCCACAACTGGAGACCATGCAAGCCTGTATCCTGTGTATAACTCATCTCGCAGACGGGGCCGCCTTGCCGGTCAGGGTACAAAGGGGCCAGATAGCTGCTGATGGCCTGGGCCAGGGGCTCGGTGTAGCGGCTGGAGAGATCCGCCTGCGCCTGCTGGAAAAGCTCCTTGAGCAACAACAGGGCTTTCCCCAACTGCTGCTGGTGCTCCCGTTGCTCCCGGGCCTGTTCCCAGGCGGCCTGGGCCTTCTCCAGGGTGGTCATGGGGTCTTCTTCTTGGCTGCTGATGCTCCGGCGCCGCTCCTGAAGTGTTCCTTCCTCATGAAGCAACTCTTGTTGACGGTCCTGTAGCTCTCTCTCCTGGCGTTCCAGCTCGGGGATGATCATTTCCGGAGCACCTGACTCCGGCACCGTCAACGCCTGGAGCTGCTGCTGAAGTTTTTTCAGCTCGGCTTGGGAAATGGTCTGCTTCTGCTTCTCCTGGGTGTGGAGTTTTTCCAGGGCTTCGGTGGTTTTGTAGGTGGCCAGGAGCTCCTCCACCTGCCCCCGGCGATCCTCTTCCTGGCTGGCGAGCGCCTGCAATTGGGTCTGCACCTGAGCCTGTTTAGTCTCGATGTCGGTCAGTGCCTTTTGGGCTAGGCGCAAGTCCTCCTCGGCTTGCCGACACAGATTCTTCACCTCCCGACTGGCGTTTTGGTGCTCCCCAAGTTGGCATTCCAGCCCGGCGGTGGTGAGGGGGACCTCCCCGGTGGGTGTTGGGTCCGCTTTGCCCGGTGCAGCCTGGCCCGGTGCCTCTTGCGCCAACTGCTGCTTCTGGGCTTCCACGTGGGTCAATTCCTCCTGAAGGCTCTGGAGCGTCTGGGGATCCGCCGGCTGAAGCTGGGCCTGCAACTCTTGCCGCTTACGGGAGATCTCGTCAGCCACCTCCACACTGGCCACACCCAGGCACCGCAGCTTTTCCTCCAATGCCTGGGTGGCTTCCTGGTGGGCCTTGGCCAGGGCCGCCTGGTCCCCGCCGGGGCTGATGCGCACCGTCACGTCATCTCCCACCCGCAACTCCGCCGCCCCGGTCAATGGCAGCGGCTGGCCCATGGTGAGGGGTTGCTCTCCCAGCCGCACCTGCTGATGGGCCTGGGCATAGAGCAGTTCCACCGTGGCCGCCATAGCATCCTGGCGGGTTCGGCAATCCCGCTGACGGTCTTCCAGTCGGCGCAGTTCCTTCACCTGGCCAAGGTCAACGGCAGGCAAATGTCTCAAGTCGCTGTTTAACTGCTCCTGGGCCTGCTGCTGCTCTTGCAGCGCCTGAATCTCCTGCTGGAGTCGCCGTTGCTCCTTCCAGCACTGCAGTTGAGCCACCTTATGGGACAGGTAGGCATCCCGTTCTTGCAAGTCGTCGACCTGCTTCTGGTGTTCCGCCTGGGTCTGCTGGGCGCTGGCCAGTTGCGACGCCAATGCCTTCTCGTTTTTCTTGTACTGTTCCTGATCCAGCTTGTACTGCTGTCCTGTGCTGGTCAGTTTCTTGAGTCTGCTTTGATCCTGGCCCAGGCTCTCCACCCTGATGTTCAGGGTCTTCAGTTTGCTGCCCTCCAGGAGACACTGGTTCTGCAGTTCCCGCAACTTGGGCAGACGGGTTTTGAGGTCATCCAGCTGACCACAAACCTCTGCCAGTTTGTCATCCACTTGGGCAAGCTCCTGGCTGACAACCTTGTCATCCACCACCCGTTGCTTCGCTTGTTTCAAATCCTCGGCCGCCTGTTTTTCTTCTTGCTCAGCCGTCCACAGGGAGGAATATTTCTTGGGCTTGGGTTTTCTGCCCAGGTTGGTAAAGATGGCGTTGAGTTGTTCATTAACCCGATCCGCCACCTGTTGATCAAACGGGGATTGCAGGGCCGCCCCGCCCCGCTGCTCCAGTTGCCGGATCAGTTGCTCCAGGGGATAGGTCTCACGATCCTGGAGAGGGTCGTTCCCCGCCTCTCCCTGCACAACCCAGAGGTGACCCCAACATTTGTCATAAAGGTCGGAACCGGCCCGGCCGTCCAGGGGGCCGCCGCTCTCCAGCAGCGTTGCCAACATCTCCTGCGCCTCGGGTCCCGTCAGAGGTGAGCCCCCAGAAGGGTGCAGTTCCGTCCGTCCCCGGGCACCGCCAAACTCCTTATGGAGGCGCCAACTCCGCCCCCTGGCCGCAAAGGTCAACTCCACCGTCGGCACCCCCGGGTGGGTGCGGGAGCGGAGTGCGTTCACCACGGCGCCGCTGGTGGTGGCCTTCAGGAACAGGACCCGGCGCAGGGCTTCCAGAAGGGTGCTCTTGCCCGCTTCATTGGCGCCGCCGATGAGGGTGAGCCCCGGCGCAAAGTCCAGGCTCAATTCCCGGTGGACGCGAACGTTACAAATCCGGCAGTGCTTCAGTTGCATCCTCGGAAAAAACATGGGTTGGGGGCTTGTGTCAAGCGCGTCCGGCTTGTTCCTCTCGTCGCACCATGTGAAACAACTCCGCCAGGGCTCTGGAGGCAATCCCGGAGCTGGGGTCTTGAAGACACTGCTGCTGCAACTGGGTGGCTACGGAGCGAATGAGAGGGTCTTCAGGCCGGTTCAGCAGCACGTCCAGATCTTCACCCGTGGGCACGGCGGTGCAGGAGCCCTTGCGCACCATCACCAGCAATTGCTCACGCAAACCTTTACTCCACTGTACATAGCGGTCATGGCTGTCAAAATCCAGGATGCTGTGGCCCAGATCCAGATTGAGCAGATCACGGCGCACCCTGTTCTCCATCCAGCCGTCCACCTGCTGCTGAAGGCGGCGCAGGTCCTCTGCGCCGGAGAGTTGCGTCTTCAACTGGTGCCAGTGGAAGTGGCCCGTGGGATGAGCGGTCACCTGTGGCGTCCCACCGCGCTCCACGTCCACCAGCAGCACTTGAGACCGTCTGCCGCTGCCCTCTTTATCAAAGCAATCCGGTTCCGGTGTGCCACAATACCAGGCCTTGGGCGCCACCTGCTTGAGACCGTGCCAGTCGCCAAGGGCGACGTAGTCCACAGCAGCAGTGGGCAGATCACCCAGAGCGATGACGTTGTGGTGAACCCGCTGGCCAAAACTGGTGACGCTCCCGTGGGCCAGCACAAGGCGGGGCCGATCTGCCGGCAGGGTGTCCCAGGGGAAAGCATGCAACCAGGCCGTGGCGTCCGTGGCGCTGTGGCGGCGCAACAACGGGCAGGGCAGCACCACCAGATCGCTCAGCACGACCGGTTCCGCCTGGGCCAGCAGCCTCAGGTTGGGGGCATAGCGCTGCTGTGAGGCCTGAACCTCCGGCCTGTGCCAGATGCCGTCGGCACCACTGTGGTCGTGGTTCCCGGGAATCGTCAGAACAGGCAGCCCCATCCTGCCAATGGCGTGAAAACACTCATGCACCGTGTCCATGGGGAGGGTGGGGGAATCCCAAAGATCCCCAGCCACCACCACGTAAGCCACGTCCAACTCCTGGGCCGCCGCACCAATGCGATCAACAGCGTCCAGGCGGGCTTTGCGCAGGTCATAAGCAGCCTCCTCCGCAAAATTTCCATAGCCCTTACCAATCTGCCAATCCGCTGTGTGGATCAGGCGAACCATGGGATGCTGTCCTCCTGCTTCCGACTTTAGGTAGTTTGATTGAAAGTGTCCCTTCCATCCCCCCACCCATGCAGGACACTGATCCCGTCAATGCCCATGGCGCGGCTGGCCAGGACAACGCCACCGGCAGGAGGATTGAACGCTTCTGGAATACTTGGGTTGCCCTCAAAGGTCAGATCGACCTGGACAGTGGCCAGGGGCTTGTGGTCTATGGGCTGCTGGTTGCCGTCCTGCTCTACGGCTTGAACTTGCAGCAGCGTCGCCTCGCTGCCGACAATCTGTTGAATCTGGAGCCCATTGCGCCCTTGCCCCTGGAGATTCACCTGAGCAATACGCCGGTGCGGCTCGCGGAACAGGTGGAGACCGTGAATCCGGCAGTGGAGTTTCAACCCCTGACCCGCCTTGAGGATCCGGCGATTCGCCGCCAACTGTTGCGGGAGGCCTTACAGCCTGCGGATCCGGCGCCCCAATACGGCCTCCTGGAGGTGACTATGACCGCACCTGCCCAGGTCACCGTCTCCCAGCAAGGGGCCGTGGATACTAAGTTCATGGTAGCATCCGGAACGCTACGCTGGCGGCTGCAGCCAGCGTTTGCGGTGACGGTGATGCCACCGGACGGCGCCGTTGTCCGCTGGAACAATCAACCCCTTGCCCTCCTGGATGCAACCCGGGGGCTCTTCCAGGTGACTGCCCCTTGACGGCACTCAAGGTCACTCAAGATGCCGTGGTGCAGGACCCTCTCCCGTAGAGGGCCGCCATGGCCCCATAGCCCTGCAGGTGGCCGTCCAACTGCTCCAGGGGAACCGGTATCCGCCAACTCCAGTTGCCTGTTGTGGTGCCGGGGCGATTCATGCGGGCCTCGTCCCCCAGGCTCATGAGGTCCTGGAGCGGCGTCATCACCAGCGCTGCGCGGGACATGAGGGCAAGGCGCAGCAGTTGCCAGCCCGGTGCCGTGACCGGATGCCCCAGATAGGTTTCAACCCGCTGCCGGTCTTCTCCATTCAGGCTGGCCCACCACCCCACGCTGGTGGCGTTGTCGTGGGTGCCGGTGAACACCACAACGTTGTCGGAAGGATAGACGTGGGGCAGATAGGGGTTGTTGGGGTGGCCGTCAAACGCAAATTGGAGAATTTTCATGCCAGGAAGCTGGAAATCATCCCGCAGGGCCTCCACGGCTGGAGTGATGACCCCCAGATCCTCGGCAATGAGGGGTAGATCCTGAAACGCCTCCTGCCACTGGCGCAGCATGGCGGCGCCGGGTGACTGGTGCCAACGCCCATCACGGGCATCCTGATCCTGGCCAGGAACTGCCCAATAGGACTCCAGGGCACGGAAGTGGTCGATGCGCAGCACGTGGGCCAGGTGCAACTGGCGGCGGATGCGCTCTCGCCACCAGCGGAAATCCTCTTGCCGATGGCGATGCCAGGCGAAGGTGGGGGTGCCCCACAGTTGACCCGTGGCGGAAAAGTAATCCGGGGGAACACCGCTTTGCTCCCGCAATGACCCATCCCCATACACACTGAAGAGATGGGTGTGACCCCACACGTCGCTGCTGTCGTGGGCCACGTAGAAGGGCATGTCCCCAATGACGGTGATGCCCTTGCTGCGGGCCTGGCACAGCAGGTCTCCCCACTGGCGGTCCAATTGCCACTGGAGGAGCGCCTCTTGATCCATGGCGTCGGCAGCCGTGCGGCGGATACGGGCCAGAGCATCGGGGTGGCGTTGCGCCAGGGGACGGGACCACCGCCACCAGGGTCTCCCCTTTTGAAAGCCCTTGATCACCAGATAGAGACAGTGGTCCTCCAGCCAGGACCACTGATCCCGACGCCATGTGGCGAAGTCCTCCATGTATGACCCACGCATGAGGCCTTGCCGATAGCGTTGCAGCAGTGCCCGCCCCAAGTGGGCGGCGCGGGCATCCGCCAGTTTGCCGTCCAGTTGCGGTCTTGCAGGCTGATGGGCGCCAGGCAGTTGCTGGAGGGTGTCCTCCGGGATGAGGCCAGCGGTGTGGAGTGCCTCTCCATCCAGAAAGCGGGTGCTGATGGCCGAGGCGCTGGGCGCGTTGTAGGGGGAACCCAGAGGGTCGGGCGGCGCCAGGGGCAGCACCTGCCATGCCCCCAGACCATGGCGCGCCATGGCGGCAATCCAGGCCGCGGCCTCCTGGCCGAAGCTGCCGCAGCCCGGCGTCCTGCCCAGGCTGGTGGGGTGCAGCAAAACACCTGCGCAGCGACCGTTGAGACGTGTGTTCAGGGTTGGGGTTTTCGCCAACGGTTCCAGAGAAGCTGGTCGCCAAGGTTCTGCCCATGAAGGCCCTCGCCCAGGATTCGCTTGTAGAAATCCTTCAAGGTGTCCGTTCCAGTGGATGGCGTGGCATCTGCACAATAGGCGTTGGTTTGCGGATCCCACACCAGCATGGATTCCGTGGCGTAGTAGCGCCCGATGCGGGCATACTCCAGGGTGTCCTCTAGGCCGGGAGCCAGCCGGTTGAGGGCAGTGAAGACCTGAATGACCACGTCGAACAACGCCATTGGAAGGCGGAGAAAGCGGGGGGGACGTTGCAGGAGGGAAAACAACAGTTCCCCCTGTTGCCGGGCCGTCAGGGCCGGACCGGGTCCACCAATGGGCAGAATACGGTTTTGCAGCTCGGGCCGTTCCAGACAATCTGCCATGTACTCAGCAAGATCCTCCTCACTGATGGGGGTGCAGGCTGCCTGCCGGCCGTCGCCAACCATCACATAGGGACACCCCCGTCGGACGGATTCCACCTGGGCGGCCAGGGACTTGAAAAACGCCGTGGGCCGCACGATGGACCAGATCAGACCCGAGGCCTTGAGTTCTTCTTCCACCTTGCCTTTGGCCTTTTGAAAGGCCAACAACGGCTTCTGCACGCAGATGGCCGACAACAACACAAACTGGCGGGCCCCCAGGTGGCGGGCTGCCGCGATGGCGTTAGCCGTTGCTTGGTGGTCGATGCGCCAACTGTCTGCAACCCCTCCGGTGCGGGAGGCCAGGCAGCAGATGACGGCATGGAAAGACTCGCCCCGACCGCCGTCCGCCAGTAGGGAATCCAACCGGGTCACCTGACCAAAGCGCACGTCCGCTCCGGCCAGGGCCTGACGGGTTGCCTCCTCGTCATCTGTGCCGCCAACACCGGAGCGGGGCCGGGCAAAGGCCACCACCCCATGACCCCGGTTGACCAGAGCCCGCACCACTGCCTTGCCGATGTAGCCGGTGCTGCCCACCACAAGAACCTGCTGCGACAGCTGTTTGCCAGACTTGGCTCCCCCGTCGGGGGGTTGAGATTTTTGTGTGTTCAGGGGACTTGTCGTAAAAGGAATGGAGACTGAATCATTGGCCTTGAATCCATTTTGCCTGAGCCGGGAGTCAACGGGGACTTCACTAATCCCGCAACGCCATGCAAAACCTGTGGTATCGGAGACTAGCGTCACTAGGACACAACAGAATGCCATCCATTTTTCTCCGCATTGTCCTGCGGTTGGGCACGTTCTTTGTTGCGCTCCTGGTGTGTTCGGTGGCCTTGAATCGCCTCTGGCCGAGGCAGGCTGATCTGGTGAGTCGCTCTGGACACGGGAGTCAGCAGGAGGGCACGAGCCCGGCGCTCAAGGATCCCCTCATGTTGCTCCTCATGGGTCTTGCCCCGAAAGACACTGAACAGCAACTCCCCAACATTAGTGATATTCTGCTGGTGCATCTGGTCCCGGGTCAGCCCGTGCGACTCCTCCAGGTGCCTGCCACAACCTTGGTGACGGTGCCAGGCAGCGGCACCGTCACCCTGAGCCGTGCCTACAACATCGGCGATGTCAGGCTCGTGGCGGAATTATTGAAACAGCACCCGAACCATCCCGAGACCCTGGTGGATCGTTACATTCTGAGCAGCAGCCCGTCCCTGGCGGCGTTTGTGGATGTCATGGGTGGTGTGCCCATGATGCTGGATCCGCCCCCCCAGCCACTTGCACGGGTCACTTCTCCCCCGAATGACGCCGGAACTATCGTACAGGACGTGCAAGACGGCAATTACCAAGCCTCCAGCGTCGGCGCCGG
>NZ_FITM01000109.1 GCF_900047545.1 Candidatus Synechococcus spongiarum | reverse complement strand
TTGGAAGTACAATCACCGCCATGTAGCAGATCGCTTTAGTCTGTTTCTTGCTGGCTGCTTTGCCTAGGCGAGCTAACAGCAGGTGCTGCCCACTGGCGCCATCCTCCCCCAGGTCGTCGCTACAGTTCGATAGTTCTGTTAATCAAAGTCTTGTCAAGCAACTGGGACAATAGATCTTCTCGGAAGCTGTTGTCTAGCTTTGCTTTGTCCATGCTTGACAAGGAGAAGAAAACACCAGGGGGGCCTTGGAAGATTCTCTCTGACCATCATGGGCCACCCTACCTAAATGACTCATCAGCCCTAAACTACCAATCCCGTTGGCTGGAGTCTGAAGCACCTGGCCGAAGACGAGACGGAGTCCTTTGCACTCTCCTTCGACGTGGCCCGGTGGGAGCGCAACGACAATGGCGACGCGCCAGACCACGAGGTCCAGCTTGAGTGGACCACGCACTTCTGATCACGGCTACCGGCCCCTGCCAACTCTTGCCACTGCAGCAACTGGCTTTTCATAGGGAAAGGGCATCCTGCGCGGATAGTGGAACCAGGCGCTGCCTGATTTTGGACGCTCCCCCTCCCTATGTGACCAAAGGCCATCATCCCCGAGACTTACATGTCCAGCGGTTGGCGTTGCAGCCGCCAGCGCCCGTCAGGGCAGGAGTGGACCTGCCAGTCCCGTCAGATCCAGGGCTGCCGGTGTTGACTCAGTTCCATGTGGGGTATCTCCACCAACTGGGCCAGTTCCGCCGTGGTAAGTTCATAGCCTCCTGCCGCCAAACGGTCCGCCATCTCCATCCGGGTCAGTAACTGCTGCAACCGCGATGGGGTCGGGGCAAGATCCATGGGCTCACCGCCACCAGGTTGATGGGACGTGGACGGCTAGGACTATGAGCGCAGCATGGGCTGCTTCCCGTCCCTGAAGGCAACGGCGATGGCATCCACCCGTTCGTTATCCGCATCACCGCTGTGGCCCTTGACGTGGGTCAACATCACCCCCGGCAGGCGTGCCCGGTCCAGTTTTTCCCAGAGGTCACGGTTCTTCACGGGCTGCCCATCGGATCTCTTCCAGCCCTTCTGTTTCCAGCCCTTGAGCCACTGGCTAAAGCCCTGAATCAGGTATGTGCTGTCGGTGCGGATGGTGAACCCAGGCTGGCGGGGCTCCTGGGCGATCCGTTGCAGCAGGGCCAGGGCGGCCTGCATCTCCATGCGGTTGTTGGTGGTGTTCTCACAGGAGCCACCCCCCTCTTCCACACTGCCGTCGTCGAAGCGCAGCAGATAGGCCCAGCCCCCAGGACCGGGATTGCCACTGCAGGCCCCGTCACAAGCAGCGGTAATCAGGTGGGGTTTGGCCATGACGAGGGGTTGTCGGCTCAGGCTTGTTGGCCTGAAAGGGGTTGTTGCCGAGGGTCTGGACAAAGCCATTCAACTCGTGTAAGGTTTTTAATCGTGTGAGGAGTGTGCTCAGGCTAAGGGTCGAAACGAAGGACAGACTCCTCAAGCCTGACTCAACTCAACCCCCCCAGCCAATAACTGGGGGGATTTCCTTTGGGAGCTTACTTGACAGCCACCTGACCACCAACGGCTTCGATCTTCTTCTGGAGTTCTTCGGCGGCCTCCTTGGGCAGGCCTTCCTTGACCAGGGTGGGGGCTTTCTCCACCAGAGCCTTGGCTTCCGCCAGACCCAGACCTGTGGCCTCCCGCACCGCCTTGAGCACTTTGATCTTGGCGGTGGCTTCAAAGCCCTCCAGATGAACGGCAAATTCCGTTTGCTCCTCGGCGGGCTCGGCCTCAGCACCAGGGGCGGCGGCACCAGGGGCAGCCATCACCACACCGGCCGCGGCGGCGGCAGACACACCGAAGACGTCCTCAATCTGCTTGACCAGCTCAGCGGCTTCCAGCAGGGACAACGACTTGAGCGATTCGAGAATCTGGTCGGTTTTGGTAGACATGGTTGAAATTCAGGGATAAATGGGGAAGAGAGGTGCGGATCTCAGTCCACCGGTGGAGGGGAGAGTGCCTCACCGTCAGCGTGCTGCTGCAGGGCGCGAGCAAGGCCGGCGGGCACTTCCTTGATGGCCATGGCCAACTGGGTGGCAACACCGTTGAGGGCGCCGGCAATCTGGGCAATGAGCACCTCCCGGGAGGGAAGCTTGCCAACCGCCTTGAGATCCTCCTCAGACAAAAGACGGCCCTCCAACAGGCCACCCTTGATGTCCGACTTTTTGGTCTCCTGTTGGAAGGCTTGCACGGCTTTGATGGCGCCGCCCACATCGTCCTTCACGAGAACGAAGGCATTGGCGCCTGTGAGCAGCGGATCCAGGCCTGTCCAGGCAGAATCCGTGCCAATGGCCTGGCGCATCAAGCTGTTCTTGGCCACCTTGCAGGTGCCGGAGTACTCCCGCAATCGGGAGCGGAGATCACCCATCTCCTTGACGGAGAGGCCCTTGTAATCCAGCACCAGAGCCAGGTCGGCTTGATCCAGAAGCTGGCGAAGCTGGGCAACCACCTGTTGCTTGCTCTCTAGTGTGCGACCCATGATTCGGGAATGGCGGGACAACAGCAGGCACCCCGCCCCGAACGCAAGGTCAACGA
>NZ_FITM01000068.1 GCF_900047545.1 Candidatus Synechococcus spongiarum | reverse complement strand
GCCGTAAACTGCTTCAGAACATGGGTAAGTCCTGATGAAGCCAATCCGGAAACTGGACGAGGCTAGCAACGGTCTTAAGGGTCTCAAGGACTATCTGGTGGGTGACGGCGAGCAAGCGAACTGGGAGGGCTTCCGCAGTCACCAGGGTGGTAAGGCTTACAGAAAGCTGGTGAGAGCCCTCTGCTATGTCCAGCATGGACTATGTGGGTACTGCGAGATCAACATCATCCCAGAGGACAAGCAAGTCGAGCATGTCAAGCCCCGAAGTTGTGACAAGGCTGGTGAACTGAAACCGGACAATATGATGCTCTGCTGCCAAGGTGGAACTACTCCCTCAACCAATGATAATGCACGGAAGCGAAAGCCGATCAAGGGAAACCGCAGTTTCGGTGAGGCCAAGGGAAACAGCATAGATCCGCAATTCATTGATCCAAGAGATTTGCCGCCGCTGCCGTCTCTAGTAAGAGTAGACGATGAGGGCAAGATCAGTGCTGATAAAGACGCTTGCACAGACGCCGAAATTGATGTCAACAGGGTTGAGAAGACTATCCAGATTCTGGGATTGAACGTCGCACGCTTGCGGAGCGCCCGGAAGCAGCAGTGGGCTACCCTCCACACAACCTCGGAGGACCATTTCAATAACCGTCAGGTGATGGAGGAAGCGGCCCGTATGCAACTCTTGCCGGGGGAGGACGGCCGCCTACCGCCATTCTTCTCCACTAGCCGCTCATACTTCGGCCCGGTGGCTGAGAGAATTCTGGCGGAAGAGCCGCGAGAGTGGATATAGGTTAATCTCCCCATGCAAAATCCCTCTACGATGAAATCTGGAGCTGCAGCACTCCAAGGCCATGGCCTGGTGGTGGCCGATGGCGCCTTGGGGCGCGCCATGGTGCGGTTGCTGTTGGATCAGGCGCCGGCGTTGACCCTCACCCTCACGGGACGAACCCCGGACCCGCGACCGGATACCCGGCAGCTGCTCCAGCAGGCCCCTGATCGCCTGGCCTACGGCATCCTGGATCTGTGCCGTGATGAGCAGTTGGCGGATCTCGAGACCCACCTGGACCGACTGGATCGCCCCCTGCGACTGGTGTTCAATGCCAGCGGCTGGCTCCATGGCCCAGCCCCCCATCAGACCCCTGAAAAGCGCCTGGCTGCTCTGCAACGTTCTGCGCTGCACCAGAGCTTTGCCATCAACGCCTGGGGACCGGTGCTCCTTGCCCAGGTGGTGGAGCCGATGTTGAAGCGCTCTGGACAGGCCTGGTTTGCCAGCCTGTCGGCCCGGGTGGGCAGCATCGGCGACAACCACCTGGGTGGTTGGTACAGCTACCGCGCCGCCAAGGCTGCCCAGAACCAGTTGCTCAAGACGGTCGCCCTGGAATGGCGCCGCACCATGCCCGGTGTGTGCGTGGCCTGCCTCCATCCCGGCACCACGGACAGTCCCCTGTCCAAACCCTTTCAGGCACGGGTTCCCCCCGCCAAACTGTTCACGCCGGACTTCAGCGCCGCCGCCCTGCTGGGGGTGCTGCTGGGCCTCACACCCCAGGACAGTGGCGGCTTCTGGGCCTGGGATGGCCAACCCATTCCCTGGTGAGGCGTCAGCCGCCGGTGGGGTTGCTCTCCCCTGACCAGACATGGGCCTTCAGGTCTTCCAGGGAAACGAGATCCAGGGTGGAGATCTCCGTGGCGGCCAGCACCACCGGTGGCGCCATGCCGTCCTCCAGGGCCTGCTGCCAGCGGCTGGCGCAGACACACCAGCGATCACCAGGTTGGAGGCCGGGGAAGGAGTATTCCAGCCGCGGTGTGCTCAGGTCGTTTCCCTGGGCGCTGCTGTAGGAGAGAAAGGATGCGGTCACCACTGCACAGACCGTGTGGCGGCCAACGTCCAGGGCATCGGTGTGGCAGACGCCGTCCCGCATCCAGCCGGTCATGGGCTGGCAGCTGCACGTCTCCAGGGCGCCGCCCAGAACGTTACGGGGTTGAGCATGGGTGCTGGTCATGGATCAGGGAGGGGCGAGGGCGCAACACCAAGTCTGGCGCCTTGATGAACTGTTTTTGCCGTATGGGCAGGGTATTGACGAAACAGGGGGGATGGCGCTAGAGGTCTGAATCGTTCCACAGCAACCGAGACTCAACGATCCCATGGACATGGATTGGGAATTCACGGAAGATGCGGCCTTTATGGCACTGGCGGATGCGTTCAAGGAGAGTGGTGAGGTGTCGGCCATGGAGTTCCTGGCCAACGGCGAAGGGGCCTTCCACTTTCAAGACCTGGCCCAGAATGCCGCTGGGGAAGGGATAGATCTGGCCGAGGGTGACGCCATGGAGGAGTTCCAGCAGCAGGTGATTGACGCCCTGGAGATGTTCTGCCAGGACTGAGAATCAGGGCTGAGCACAAGCCCGCTGGCAGGTGGCCTTCGGCGCAGCCTGGGGGTTGGGCCGGGGGGTGCCAGGCCTAGGCGCTGAAGTACCGAGCTTTGGCGTGAAGGGCCACCAGGGCAGTGGTGCTCTGCTCGGGCTGGAGTTGATCGCTGCTGTCCATGGTCAGGCCGATGGCCTCGGCCCCGAGCCAGGCCAGTTGTTGGCGGGAGTCGGCCACGTTGGGGCAAGCCGGATAGCCGAAGGAGTAACGGCTGCCCCGATAACGCTGGGCCAGCACGTCCCGCAGGGCGCCCGGTTCCTGGTCCCCAAAACCGCAGCCACGGCGGATGCGGGCATGGATCCATTCCGCCAGGGCTTCGGCCATTTGCACCGCCAGGCCATGGAAGTAGAGGTAGTCGCTGTAGGCATGGCTGCGGAAGAGTTCCTGGGCAAACCTGCTGGCCCGCTTCCCCATGGTGACGGCCTGCATGGGCAACACGTCCGTCGGCTGGTCGTTAGCCACATCCCGGTAAAAGTCGGCAATGCAGTAGCGGTTGCCGGAGCGTTGCCGGGGAAACACAAACTCCCCCAGTCGCTGCTGCCCCTGGGGATCAAACACCTGGAGGCTGTTGCCCCGCCGGCCACAGGGGAAGTAGCCGTAGGCCACGGCCGGTTGGAGCAGTTGGTCCTGGCGACAGCGCTCCAGCCAATGCTCCAGGGTGGGTTCGGCGGTGGTGCGCAACAGGGCCCCATGGTCCGCCTTGGATTGATTTTTGCCGCGGCGCAACTGCCACTGGCCCACAAACAGGGCTTGGCGATCCAGGTAGGCCGCCACCTCCTCCAGGGGAATCTCAGGGCTGCGCAGCAGGCGTCTGCCGAGAAACGGCGGCTGCACCGCAGGTTCTTCCGGAACTGCCGCAGAACGCTCCGTGGTTTCACCAGGGGGCTGGGCAGCAGGCTCTGCCGCAGTGCTGCTCCCTTTGCCAGGGGCGTCGGCTGCTGACGTATCCGGGGCAGTTGGGGCTGTGGTCTCTTCATGGACCAGACCCACCCCTGGCGGAATGCCGTCCAGAAATCCCTGCCGATGATCCCAGCGGTGCGCCTGACGGGCCTTCAGGTAGGCATCCATGAAGCGCAGGTCGGTGAAGGCATCCTTGCCGTAGACCACCTGACCCCGGTACACCGCACGGCAATCCCGATGGACAAACCGGGGGGTGAGGGCTGCACCCCCCAGGATGACCGGCACCTGGATGCCAGCATCGTTGAATGCCGCCAGGTTGTCTTTCATGAAGGCTGTTGATTTCACCAACAAGCCACTCATGCAGATGCAATCCGCCTGGTGCTCCTGTTGGGCATTGATAATAGCTGTCACGTCCTGTTTGATGCCCAGGTTAATCACTTCATAGCCGTTATTGGTGAGGATGATATCAACGAGATTTTTACCAATATCATGAACATCCCCCTTGACGGTGGCTATCAACACCTTACTCCGGGCCTGGTTCTGCCCGTCGGTTTTTTCCATATGGGGTTCCAGATAGGCCACAGCGGCCTTCATAGTCTGGGCGGATTGCAGCACAAAGGGCAACTGCATTTGCCCGGAACCAAAGAGTTCACCCACCACTTTCATCCCGTCCAGGAGAAAGCGGTTGACAATCTCCAAAGGCGGAGTCTTCTGTAAAGCCACTGCCAGGGATTCCTCCAGGTTGAGCCGCTCCCCGTCAATAATGTGTTGTTTCAGGCGCTCCTCCACCGGTAAATCCGCCAAACGCGGTCCCGTGGCTCTTGCCGCCTGGCCACTCACCCCGGCAAACATCTCCGTGAGAGCCGTAAGGGGATCATAGGTGCAGACATCGCCGGCAAAGCGACGGCGGTCGTGGATTAAATCGCGGCACACCTCCTGTTGCTCCGGGCTGATCTTATGCAAGGGGAGAATCTTGACAGGAGAGACAATGGCGGCATCCAACCCCGCTGAACAGCAGTCATGGAGGAAGACGGAGTTGAGCGCCATGCGGGTTGCGGGCGAGAGACCAAAGCTCACGTTGGAAATGCCCAGCACCACATGCACCTCCGGCATCTGTTGGCGAATACGGCCAATGGCCGCCAAGGTGGCGGCCCCGTTGCGGCGGTCCTCCTCCACACCGGTGGAGATGGGCAGCGCCAGGGGGTCGAAGAACAACTCTTGTGGGGGGAGACCGTAGGCTAAGGCATCCCGGTAGGCGCGTTGGGCAATGGCCAGCTTTTTCTCGGCGGTGCGGGCCATACCCTCTTCATCAATGGTGCCCACCACCACACCGGCGCCAAACCGCTTGGCCAACTCCAGCACTTTATAAAAACGTGGCTCACCGTCTTCATAGTTTGTGGAATTAAGAATACACTTGCCCCCGGCCACCTTCAGGCCCGCCTCCATCTTTTGCCATTCGGTGGAATCCAGCATCAGCGGTAGATTCACGTTGGTCACCAGGCGTTGCACCAGGGCTTTCATATCGATGACGCCATCGCGGCCCACAAAATCCACATTCACATCCAGAAGATGGGCGTTTTCGTTCACCTGCTGCCGGGCAATGCTCACCAGGCCGTCCCAATCGTCCCGGTTGAGAAGTTCTCGCACTTTTTTTGAGCCGCTGGCATTGAGGCGCTCGCCAATAATGAGAAAAGAATTGTCTTGATGATAGGTTGTTCTGGTATAAATGGAAGCAGCAGCGCTCTGGTAACTCGAGGGAAGTATTGTGTCGTTCCCGGAGTGGCGAACAGGCCGGGGGGCAGGCTGAAGCTGTTGGCAGTGTTGCACCAGTGCTTCAATATGGGCCGGTGTGGTGCCGCAGCAGCCTCCGATAATTTGCACACCCAAATCTTCCACAAAGTGGTGAAGGGCCATGCGCATCTCCATCGGGGTCAGCCGGTAATGGGCCACACCCCCCACGTTTTCCGGCAGGCCCGCATTGGGAATGCAACTGATCACAAATGGGGATTGTTCGCTGAAGTAGCGCACATGGGGCTTCATTAAATCCGGGCCGGTGGCGCAATTCAGCCCCAACACGTCAATGGGGAAGGGCTCCAGAATGGTGACCACCGCCGCCGTATCAGCACCCACCAGCATGGTGCCCGTGGTCTCCATGGTCACCGAGACCATCACGGGCAGCCGGCGACCCACAGCCGCCATGGCCTCCTCCAAACCCTGGAGACCAGCCTTGATCTGCAACACGTCCTGGCAGGTCTCCAGCAGCAGCAGATCCACACCCCCATCCATTAACCCCCTGGCCTGCAGGGCAAAATCAGCCCGCAGTTGGTCAAAATCCACCTGAGCCAGGGTGGGCAGTTTGGTGGTGGGTCCCATGGACCCGGCCACAAAGCGGGGCTTGCCTTCACCACTGAACTCGCGGGCCATCTCCGCGGCCAACTCCGCCCCCCGCCTGTTGATGGCATAGGCCTGCTCGGCCAGGCCGTATTCCCCCAGCACCAGGGGTGTGGCGCCGAAGCTGTTGGTTTCAATCACGTCACACCCCACCTCAAGGAAGCTGCGATGCACCGCCTGCACCACATCAGGGCGGGTGAACACCAGATGCTCGTTGCAGCCCTCCAGTTCGGGTCCGCCAAAATCCTTGGCGGTCAGGTCATGGCGCTGCAGGGACGTGCCCGTGCCCCCGTCAAACACCAGAACGGGCCGCTCGGGGCTATGGAGTCGCTGCAGAAAAGTGCTGGGGACGTCAGCACTGTGGGCCATGGTTCCCATTGGCAGTGGACTTGAATTTACGCGCCACCCGTGGAAATCACGGTGACCCAATGGCGGAATTCTTCGTCCCGCCCTTCCGTGATGGCCTGGAGACGGTGGCGGAGCCGCTCCATGATGGGGCGCTCACTGGCCAACTCCGTGGTTTCAATGCGGCGCACAGGGGTGATGCGGGCAGCGGTGCCGGTGAGAAACACCTCGTCGGCCAGCAGCAGTTCCGTCTTGTCAATGCCCCGCTCCACCACCTCGTATCCCATGGACCGGGCCATGGTGATGACACTGGCCCGGGTGACGCCCTCCAGGATGTCCTGGTTCACACCCGGTGTGTGAAGCACGCCGTCCCGAACAATGAAAACGTTCATTCCCGAGGCTTCACAGACTTTCCCCTGGCTGTTCATCAGGATGGCTTCGTCAAAGCCACTTTTGACAGCCTCGGTTTTGGCCAGGGACGAGGTGATGTAGGCACCGCTAATTTTGCCCCGCAGGGGTAGGGAGCGGTCCTCCTGGCGTGTCCAGGAGCTGAAGCGGCAGTTCACCCCCTCCGGGGAGAGGTAGTCCCCCAGCTCCAGCCCGTAGATTAGAAAGTCCGTCTCGATACTGTGGAGGCGCGGAGCAATGCCCAGATCGCTGGTATACACCAAAGGGCGCAGGTAAATGGGCACCCGGGGCTGATTGGCCTTAATCACCGCCTCCACCCCGGCGAGAATCTCCTCGCTGGAGAGGGAGGTGTTGAGAAAGCCGGCGCTTTGGCTCAGCCGACGGGCGTGGCGATCCAGGCGGAAGAAGAGCATCTGATGGGCGTCGCTGGGGTCCGGAATGGCCCGCAGGCCGCCAAAGGCTGCCGTGCCGTAGTGAAGCGCATGGGTGGCGATGGACAGCTTTGCCTCGACAAAGGGTCGGCATTTGCCCTCAAACCAGACGTAGGGAAGAAACCCATGCATTGTGGTGACGTTGGTGGTGTAATCCGATCTTCCCATGCATCGTCTCGCAGCCCTTCCCGGCGTTGACGACGGCCAGGTTGGCCCACTGCTGGTGGAGCAGAATCCCGCCCCGATCCTGATGCTGACCAGCGCGGACACGGACCTGGCCACCATGGCCACCGTGCTGGAGCGTGCGCCCCAGCCGTGTCCCATGCGGGGCCTGAACATTGCCGCCCTGGCCCATCCTGCCGTGGTGGACCACTACTTGCGCACCACCGTGGCCAAGGCCCGGGTGGTGCTGCTGCGTCTTCTGGGGGGACGTGGTGTATGGAGCTACGGCCTGGAGCATCTACAGGAGTGGCAGGCCGCCGGGGGATGCCTGGTGGTGCTGGACGGGGTGGCGCCGGATCCGGAGCTGGAGAGCCTCAGCAGCACCGCGCCAGCACTGACTCGGGCCCTGGGGGACGCTCTCCGTTGGGGTGGACCCGACAACCTGGCGGGTGTGGTGGCGGTGCTGCAAGACCTGGCGGCCGGTGTGGAGCCCCAATGCCCCCAACCGGTGCCCCTGGCCGATCCCCTCCCCCATGACTGGCGCCAGGGTGACCCGGGGCCGGCCGTGGGGGTCCTGTTCTATCGAGCCATGGCCCAGGCGGGTGATGTCGCCCTGGTGGATGCCACCGTGGCCAGCCTGCGGGCAGCGGGCCTGGCCCCCAAGGCATTGCTGATCAGTGGTCTGCGCACACCCGGAATTCAGTCCGGCATTGTGGCCCTCTGGCGCCGGCAGCGGGTGAAACTGGTGCTCACCGCCACAGGCTTTGCGGCAGTCGGGGCAGCGACAGGGGCGGCAGAGGCTGGCGCCAGCCTTTGGGACGAGCTGGACTGCCCCGTCCTGCAGATGGTCTGCAGCAGCGGCACCCGCCAGGCCTGGCGGGAGAGCAGCGTGGGCCTGGGACCCCGGGATTTGGGGATGCAGGTGGTGCTGCCGGAGTTGGATGGACGACTCTTGGGGCGGGTGGTGAGTTTCAAGGAGGTGCAGCAGCGCCACCCCCAGCTGGACTGTGCGTTGTTGCGTTACACCCCGGTGGCGGAGCGGCTGAGGTGGTGCGGCCAATGGGCCCGAGCCTGGCTGCATCTGGCCGCCACACCGCCACCCCAGCGGCGTCTGGCCATTGTTCTGGCCAACTATCCAACCCGCAACAGCCACCTGGCCAACGGCGTGGGCCTGGACACCCCCGCCAGTGTGGCGGCCTGTCTGGGTTGGCTGGCGGCAGCGGGCTACGGCGTGGCTGGGGAACTGCCCAGCAATGGAGACCAGTTGATCCACAGGCTCGTCAGGGGGCGCAGCAACGATCCCCGCAGCCTGCCCCTGGCTCCCATGGCCCACTTGCCCTTGGACGCCTATGAAACCTGGTTTGTCCAGCTTCCTGCCCCGGCACGGCAAGCGGTGCTGGAGCGCTGGGGACCACCCGCCCAGGACGACCACCTGGAGAGCGAGGGCTTTGCTATCCACGGCTGCCATTTTGGTGCAGTGGTGGTGTTGATTCAGCCCAGCCGCGGCTATGAGCGGGATCCCCAACTCAGCTACCACAGCCCGGATCTGCCACCCACCCACCACTACCTGGCCACCTACCACTGGCTGCAAACGGTCCACCACGCTGACGGGGTGATCCACTTCGGCAAGCACGGCAACCTGGAATGGCTGCCGGGCAAGGGTGTGGGCCTCTCTAACAATTGCTTCCCGGATCTGGCCCTGGGTCCACTGCCCCATCTTTATCCCTTCATCGTCAACGATCCGGGAGAAGGGGCCCAGGCCAAGCGCCGCAGCCAGGCCCTGATCCTGGACCACCTCACCCCACCCCTGGCCCGGGCTGGTCTCCATGGCCAGGAGGCTGTCCTGGAGCAACGGTTGGATGAATACTGGCAGGCGCTGCAACTGGGCAGTGATCGCGCTCCCCGGTTGCGCCGGGAGTTGGACGCAGTGCTGGCGGCGCTCCACCTGGATGCCGAAGGCGACCTGGACCAGCGGTTGGAGCAGGCCGACGGCTATCTCTGTGAACTGAAAGAGGCCCAAATCCGCACGGGGTTGCACTGCTATGGGGTGGCGCCAGAGCCACAGCAGCGGCTGGAGCTTCTGCTGGCCTTGGCTCGCTGCCCACGGGGGGACCAGCCCGGCCTTACCCAGGCCATGGCCCTGGATCTTGGCCTGGCGCTGGATCCCTGGGCCAGCGAAGAGGATGCGGCCCTGAGCCGGCAGGACCGGCAACGGCTACATCTTCCCGCCACGGCCCGCTGTGCCGGTGACGCCATGGCCGCGCTGGAGGACTGGGCCATGGAGCTGCTGGAGGGGAAGGCCACGGCGCCAGGCCAGCGGAGTCGCCACTGCCTGGAGCAGGTCACTGCCGACGTGGTGCCCCGCCTGGATGCCTGCCCATCCCGGGAACAACACTCCCTACTCCGTGCCCTGGCAGGGGGGCGGATTCCCCCAGGCCCCGCTGGAGCCCCCACCCGTGGCCGCCTGGACGTGCTGCCCACCGGGCGCAATTTCTACAGTGTTGACTTGCGGGGGCTACCCACGGAAGCCGCATGGGATCTGGGGCGCCGCGCTGCAGCGTTGTTGCTGGAGCAGCATGAGCAGCAACAGGGCGAGCCCCTACGTCACCTGGCCCTGAGTGTGTGGGGGACGGCCACCATGCGCAACGGTGGCGACGAGATTGCCCAGGCCTTGGCGCTCATGGGGGTGCGGCCCGTGTGGGACGGCCAGCAACGGCGGGTGGTGGACCTGGAGGTGATCCCCCTGGCCCAACTGGGACGCCCCCGGGTGGACGTGACGTTGCGGATTTCCGGGTTATTTCGGGATGCGTTTCCCAATCTGGTGGACCTGATGCACCGGGCCGGGCTGCTGTTACAGCAGACCACCGGGGAGAGCCTGGGCCAGATCTACGGCTCCGCGCCGGGGGCCTACGGCGCCGGGTTGCAGGGTTTGATGGACAGCGGCGCCTGGGAGACCACCGGGGATCTGGCCACCGCCTTCCTCAACTGGAGCCAATGGCGCTACAGCAGCAGCGCAACGGGTGAACTGCAAGTGCGTCAGGATCGAGACGGTCTCTGCAACCGACTGCGTCAGGTGGACGGGGTGCTCCACAACCAGGACAACCGGGAGCACGACCTGCTGGATTCCGATGACTACTACCAGTTCCAAGGCGGCCTGGCGGCGACGGTGACCCACCTGCGGGGCCGGTTTCCTGCCCTCTGGTTTGGAGACCATGCCCGACCCGAGCGCCCACGGGTCCACCGTCTGGCCCGCGAACTGGATAAGGTGATTCGCTCACGCCTGCTGAATCCCCGCTGGCTGGAGGGCATGGGTCGCCATGGGTATCGGGGCGGCTTCGAGTTGAGCGCCAGCTTGAACTACCTGTTTGCCTATGACGCCAGCACCGGGGTGGTGCCGGACTGGGCCTATAGCGCCATTGCCCAGCAGTGGCTCCTGGAGCCCGGACGCCAAGCTGCACTAAAACGCAGCAACCCGTGGGCACTGCAGGAGATGGGAGAGCGACTGTTGGAGGCGCACCGCCGTGGCCTATGGGAGGATGCCAAGGAGGAGCAGATTCAGGCCCTTGAAGCACTGGTGCGCCAGGTGGATGCCGATCTGGAGCGTACCTAGCTGGTCACGTCCCGCACCATGGTGCGGAAGGGATCAATGGAGCCCGGTTTGTTGCTGATCGAACTCCTGGGCACGGCACGTCCTTCCCGGACCGCAGCAGTGGCTTTCTTCCTTTTGACGGAACCACCCCGTAGCCGCTGGGCCAACTCCTGGGGGCTCATGGTCTGGGCAAAGGTCTTGCGCACTTTGCCGCCCGTGGTGGTGGCCGTGACCGCTGCCGGACCACTGCTTGCGGCGGCGGCCCTGTCCTCCGGCACACCTCTAGTGGCCTTGGTCACACGAGACGCCATGGCGCCCACCTCTTGTACCACTTCACCCCCCTCCGGCAAGGAGGCTGATTTTGGAAAGGTGCGGCGGATGGTGTTGGAGGAGCGCAGGTAGGACATGTCACCCACGGTTTGCGCCGCGTCGCTGTCCAGGAAGAACGGCTGATCGCTGGTGTTTTCAGCCTGGCCGGGCTTGGCAAGAAACCGGTCGAACAATCCCATGGGCTGGGAGGCAAACAATGAAAAAATTTTAGAGAAAGTCCAGGACACCGTTGCCAGGTCCGCCATTTTGCAACGATGCGCAAAGGCAGCACGCCGCTGCCGTCAGCGACCTTTCAGGCTGGTGCTGTGGGTGTCTGTCCCGCAACTGGCCAACAGCCCCAGATCCTGGCGCAGTTGATCCACGTCGTCACAGATCAAGGGCGACGGGCACCACCGGGGGAGCATGTCGTAGTCGTACCAGGTCTCCACAGCATCGAACTGCAACTGCCGGGCCGCCTGGATCAGACAACGGAAATCCAGCCGGTAGCGGGCTGGATGGGCCAGGGAGGCCAGGCCGCCCGCACCGTGAATGGCGCGCACCACCACCGAGGCCTGCAATGCCTCCCCATAGGCGGCTTCCCCCTGTAGATAGGGCATCAGGGGTGCTTCCTCGCCGTAGCCCAGGGCAAGAATATGCACAAGACAGGTGTTGAGCACGGCACTGATCTCAACGCCACGCCAAAGCTTGGGGACAGCGCACCCCTGCTGTTGCAGCGTCGCCAGGGTGTGTTGGGCCAGGGGGTAGGCCCGGTGGCTGTGGTGGTCCGTAATGGCCAGGTGCTCCAGCCCCAGGTCGGTGGCCTGAACGGCCAACTCCTGCGGTGTCAGGCTGCCGTCACTGCATGTGGTGTGGCAGTGAAAGTTGCACCACCCAGGGCAGCTACGGCGGTCCACCGTCGCCAGAACCTTTGCCAGAGGATGGGACACGGAGCAACCATCAGGCCCCCTGGGAGAGGGCCTGCTGCTCCGCATCCCGTCGACGCTTGCGGGCATAGAATTGAATGGCCAACGCCATAAAAACAACCAGGGCCACCACCAGCCAGGTGGCAGGGCCTGTGGGGAATTGGGCCTTGAAGACGGCCAACATCACGATCACCACCAGCAGCAGGGTGGGGGCTTCGTTGAGGGCCCGCAGTTTGCCACTGCTCCAGGTGCATATGCCTTGCTGCAACTGCCCCATCAGCCGATAGCAGAACAGGTGGTAGACCAGCAGCAGGGCCACGAAGGCCAGCTTGATGTGCAGCCAGCTCTGGTGAAGCCAACCGGGATTGGCCGCCAACAGGCCCACGGCCATGGCCACCGTCACCACCATGCCGGGGGTGGTAATGATGTTGGCCAGCCGCTTCTCCATCAAGGTGTATTGGGGCTTGAGCACCGCCTGGGCATCGGGGCTGAGGGCGTCCGCCTCCACGTGGTAGATGAAGAGACGCACCAGATAGAATAGCCCGGCAAACCACACCACCACCCCAATGACGTGGAAGGTCTTGAACCAGAGATAAGTCTCTGGCGGCAGGTGGAGCGCCATCGGGGAGGGGGGAGATGGAGGGGCCAGATCTCATTACAGCATAGCTTGCTGGGGTGTGCTTCTCGCCGGTGTGCTTCCCGTCGTTCCCAGGTAAGCGAGGGCAAGCTTCCCACGCGGGATGTCCTCACACCATGAGAAAGTCAATTGTGAAGAGGGTTTGCGTGAGCCAGCAGACTTTTCCAGCCGGGGGGATGGCAATTCTTCGTGGTACCCACCAGTTGTCAGGCACTCAATTCTATGGCTTATGTAAGAGGCTGATTGTTCTGCTCAGTTACAAGGAGAAAGACCATTTACAGGTGTCACCAAGTACCATAGGAAACGCTGGAAAACCTTAAAGTGGGTCCACACAGGATTCCGGCTCTTCTGTCACAGCAAGGCTTTTCAAAAAGCCGGACTGGGGCGGAGGGGGGTTCCAGGGTTACCCATAGAATTCTGGTGGCCATGTTTTAAATGGCAGGACTTATCGCAGTAGATATGAAACACTTCGCCCATGGCATGATGGCACCGCACCCTCTTCATGTCAAAACCCGTTCCAGTCGGGAAACCAGCTTCAGCGCCTTGTCCAACTCGGCTTGGTACAAGGGCTCCTCTCCCCAGTGAGCGGCGAGGTTCAAAACCCGGTCTTTCATGCGTATCACAGCATCGATGGTTTCGATGGCCTCGGCCTGTTGCCAGGCGGTATTGGATAGGAACCGCCGCAGGCGACACCTCTGTGTCTTCAGTTTTCCCTTCGTAGCTGGGTCGAGCGAGGTATCAGCGTCCAGATCCGCATTTGAGGCACACACGAGCTTGTCCCGGTGCTCTTCAGGAGTACTGGCAATGAAATCTTTATACAACTTCATGGGAAGCTGCTTTTCGAGATGATTACGGGCGGCCTTGAGATCTTCAGACAGCGAATGAAACTTTCCAGGTCTCGGCGTTTCACCCATTGCCAAGCGACGGTATGTTTGACCGTTTCTTCAGCAGCCTTGCGCAACTGCACGGCGGCCTCTTCCAGATCGTGACCCTTAATATATTGTCGTGCCTTGTCTAGCGGCTTCTCGTTCACTTTGGCAGTGATGCCATCTTTGGCATCGCCCTTCAGGGTACGGATACACCATTTATCGATGCCATTGGCTATCAATCGCCGAAACTCATTGAATAATTCCAAGTCATGGGTAAGGATGACCTTCTGGTAGTCGTTGAACTGTTTCGAGAGCAAAATTTCAGCTACCTTCATGCGGTTACTCATGTCCAGGCTGATCAGTAGGTCATCGATCACCAACAGCTTCAGGTCAGATTCGTGAAGATTGACGAGCGAGGCAGCGAAGCGTACCGAAAGGGCAAGCTGGGTCAGCTTGGCTTCATTCAAAAAGGTTTGCGGGCGGTGAATGGTCTTACCGTCCATCTGGATACCGAACTTGATGACTGGGCGGGTGAATCTGAAGTTGTTCTGGTTCGACCCGGTTGCGGCCGGCAGCGTAATCACATCCAGCTTAAGCGTTACCTTTGTCGGATCATCTACTGAGAAATGTTGATCGTAGAATCGCTGCGCCTCAGTACTGATGGAATCCACGATACTGGGGAGCATGCCCGCAAAGTCGTCAGTTTTTGTCTTAAATAATAAATAAGATTTTGCCGCTGCTCCTCCTGAGGCCTTGTGCGGATATAGACGGTGTCATTGTGGCTGCCAATGCGGTCGATGCGTCCGAAACGCTGGA
>NZ_FITM01000019.1 GCF_900047545.1 Candidatus Synechococcus spongiarum | reverse complement strand
CCTTTAAGAACTCAACCAAGCTGGAACAACTCACGATTCAGGCAGTAAATCAACAACAAGCTATGGCTGACGCCATTGGGGAGATCACCAGCGCCCTCCAGTCCCTCGGCAAGGGTTCCCCTTGGGATGCCAGGACCAAAGCCAGTGACGAGGTGCTTGTGCCCATTTTCAAAGCTTATTTCCGCAGGCTGGGCCTCTACAATGCAATGGGTAAGAAAGATCTCTATAAGCTAGTGGCCTGCATTCCCTCAGCGGTAGACGTTGACCTGGAGGTGACCACCAAGTTGGATGCCGTTGCCGCGGTGGCTGAGGCGGCCCAGTCAGGGGGCGCGGCCTGATTTGCTGCTGGGGTTGCCGTCCAGACCCGCCAGGAGGGGCGCCGCCGCCGCCGCCGTGATCCTGCCCTCCTGCAACAACACTTCCAGCCGCTGGCGCAGCAGGTGCTGGTGGCGGAACTGGGCGCCGAGCTGGTGGAGCAATTCCACAGCTCTGGGTGTTCCACGGCAGGCAAGCCAGCAGTCCAGCAGGAGGGTGATGCTGGTTTCTGTGGCGATACAGCCCAGGGCGTGCAGTGCCGCCTCCCACACCGGCGGCGGGGGATCTGCTTGTAGCAGTTGGGCCAGGCGATTAGCCAGCAGGGGTTCGTTGCGGCGCTGCAGCAGACGGATGGCGGCCATGGCCACAGGCGGGCGCACGTCCCCCAGCAGGGGTTCGCAGAGCTTCAGAAGCTGTGGCGCCGTGAGCAGGCGGGCATGGAACTGGAGCAACTCCACCCCGGCCAACCGCATGGCCTGGCCGGGGTGTTGCAGGGCTTCTTCAATCACCGGCAGGGGCACCTGCCGTCCCCAGCCGGCCAGGGCGCGGAGCAGCGCCAGGCGGTCCACACCAGGATCAGCCAGGTAACGGAAGAGGGCGTCACGGGCGGCCGGCTGATGGGTCATGGCCAGCGCCATGAGCAGCTCCGGCTGGGGACCATACCGCTCAATCAGCGCCAGGCAAGGTTGTAGACCCCGTTCATTGTGCATCCCCAGGCGTTCCGCCAGGGCCAAGCGCAGGTCCTGCGGGCGTCCAGGATGAAAGAACTGGGCTAACTCCTTGGCCGTGAGGACACAGGGGCGCTGGCCCAGGTGCTGCCACACCAGAGCGTCGGCAGCGCATGGCCCAGGCTCGGCGGCAACCATGGTGAAGGAACAACGGGGCAGGTTGCTGCCAACATACCGTGATCAACGGGCCCCCAGCTCTGCGGCCAACTCCCGGGCCAGCTTGGTATCTTTGACGTCGGGCAGGCTGGCCAGAGGGGAGCGATGG
Organism: Candidatus Synechococcus spongiarum; assembly: GCF_900047545.1. Lineage (GTDB taxonomy): Bacteria > Cyanobacteriota > Cyanobacteriia > PCC-6307 > Cyanobiaceae > Synechococcus_B > Synechococcus_B spongiarum_C. Next base: position 10,736 of record NZ_FITM01000019.1, on the reverse strand, counting down.
GTGCTGTAAAACACCATGCCGATAAACACCATGCCGCCAAACACGTTGCCCACGGTGACGGGGAAAAAGTTCCAGAAGATCACGTCGGCAAAGCTGACCCCGGACCCCAGCAGGGGACCCGCGGTGTGCAGGAACATGTTCACCACAATGTGCTCCATCCCCAACGTCTGGAAGGCGGTGATGGGCAGCCAGCAGGCCAGGAGTTTGCCGGTCACACTCTTGCTCACCAGGGCCATGGTGACCCCCAGACACACCAGCCAGTTGGCAATGACGCCCCGCAAAATGGCCAGCAAAAATCCAACGGCCCCCAGATCTTTATATTTAACAATCACGTTATTGCGGTTCAGGTTGATGATGGTTTGGGCCACACCCTGCCAGACGCCACCATCGGCGCTGGGCTCCAGGTTGCCGGCACTGGTGAGACTGACGGCCATCATGATGGCTACCAATGCACAACCCAGAAAATTGCCGATCCACACCCAAATCCAGTTGCGGACTGTTTTGGGCCAGCTGCTTTTGCCGGCCCAGGTGGCCATGGGGAGAAGAGCAAAATTGCCGGTCACCAACTCCATGCCAAATAGAATAATGCTGACGAAGCCAAAGGGGAAGAGCACGGAACCCAGAAAGGGAAGGCCGCTTTGTTTGGCCACCGTCAGGGCCAGAGCGGTGGCCAAGCCCAAAATGGAGCCGGAATAAAACCCTCGCAACAATAAGTTCTTGGCGCTGACGGAAGATTTTTTGCCGCCAGCAACAATCATGCCGTCCACCAATTCATTGGGGAGGACATAGTCCATCTCACTTGCAGAGTTGGCCATCGTGGTTTGGAAAAAGTTGAATCAGCGTTCAGGGTTATCCAGTGTTATGGAAACCTGTCCTGTGGTGTTCAAATTGGAGCAGCAGCGGCTTTTGGCGTGGCGCCGTAGTGCTCCATCAACAGATCTTTCAGGGCGGCATTCACCTCGGTCTTGGGGACCCGTTTGCGCACCAGTTCACCCAGGCTGGGCTGGTCCCCCTGGCTGCCGCCAAGGGTGATGTCGTAGGCCTCCACCATGCCCTCGGCGGTTTTGGCCTTGGTTCCAGTGAGGCCAATGGCGCCCATGTAGGCCTGACCGCAGGAATTGGGGCAACCGGTCCAGTGGATTTTCACCTCCTGGGGCAGGTCCAGGGCTTCGTCCAGGGCCGTGGCCGTGGCCATGGCCTGGTCCTTGGTGTTGGTGAGGGCAAAACCACAATAATTGGAGCCCGTGCAGGACACCGTTCCCGCGGCAACGCCCTGGGGATGGAGTGGGTAGCGCTGCAGGAAGGGCTCCCCACGGAAGTCCTCCAGCTTGTGGTCCGGGATGCCGGGGATCAGTGCGTTCTGATCTTCGGTGAAGCGCACCTCCCCGCAGCCGTACACCCGGGACAGGCGGGCCAACTCCTGCATGGCGCCACAACTGAGGCGACCCACGGGCACGTGCAGACCCGCCACGTTCAAACCGGGTTGCTTTTGGGGCTGGATGCCGTACAGGTTGCGGGGCTGCTGGTTAAACACCGATCCGGGATCAGGCGCCAGCGGGCCAAAGCGCTCCTCCACCATGGCCCGGAAGGCCTCGACACCCACGGCATCCAGATAGAACCGGAAGCGCCCCTTGGGACGTTTGCTGCGCTCGCCGTTGTCGCGCCACAGACCACAGACCACCCCGGTCATGCGGCAAGCCTGGTCCAGGGGAATCCAGACATTGAGGGGGACGGCATAGGCATTCAGCACGGAGGAGAGTACACCGCCCACCCAGACGCCGAACCCCAGCACCCCGTCCTTCTCCACAGGGTGGAAAACAATATCGTTGTGCAGCAGAAAGTTATCCCTGGAGCCCGCCACGGCGGTGTTCCATTTGCGGGGCAGATTGGAAAACTCCCGATTGCCTTGACCGTGATTGGTCAGGTGGTCCTGAAGTGCCTGGGTGTAGGGGCGTGTGTCCAGGATTTCATGGGGGTCAATGCCGGCCAGGGGATTGCCGGTCACGTTGCGGGGATTGTCAAAGCCCGATTGCAGGGTGGTGATGCCCACAGCCTTGAGGCGTTCGAGAATCTCGGGCAGATCTTCCAGCAGCACCCCCCGAAGCTGGATGTTCTGGCGCGTGGTGATGTCTCCCACGCCGTCGTCCCCGTAGCGGGCCACGATGGACGCGAACACGTTCAGTTGGTCTGCCGTGGCAATACCGTTGGGCACCCGCAGGCGCAGCATGAACTTGCCCGGGGTTTTGGGCCGCCAGAACATGCCGTACCACTTCAGCCGCAACTGAACGTCTGTGGGGTCAACGTTCTCCCAGCCCAACCGGGCAAAGGTCTCCAGTTCGGAGCCAACCAGCAGGCCGTCTTTTGCGGCCTTATTCTTCTCAATCTTGTTGAGAGTTTTGCCTTCCAGATAGGATGGCAAAGGCGTTGTGACCATGGCGTTGCGGTTACAAGGTGCAGAAGGCAACGAGTGCTGTTGCAGGAGGTCACAGCGCTTCAGAAAGAGGGCGTCGCTGTGTTAGGAGGATTAAGCCCAATCGTGGCCGTTGGCATCTGTACCTTCTGCTACATATTCTGAACTTGCTATTGGGCATGAATTGGACCATTGCGGACGAGGCATCTTGATGGTTGCCCAAGCATCTCTGGGAACGGTCCACCTGGTGGGCGCCGGTCCGGGGGATCCGGACCTGCTCACCGTGCGGGCTCACCGTCTGCTCTCCACTTGCGATGCCCTGGTCTACGACGCCTTGGTGCCCACCCAGTTGCTGGCTCTGCCCTCACCGGACTGCCACAAGGTGTTTGTGGGCAAACGCCGAGGTCACCACTCCATCCCCCAGCAGTCCACCAACAAGATGCTGGCTCGGTTGGCCCATACCCACAAGACCATCGTCCGGTTGAAGGGGGGGGATCCCTTCGTATTCGGTCGGGGCGCGGAAGAGGCTACGTACCTGCACGGCCTGGGCATTCCTGTACAAGTGACCCCGGGCATCACGGCCGGCATCGCCGTCCCTGCCTACATTGGTCTGCCGGTCACCCATCGGGAGGCGGGATCCTCCATCACCTTCGTCACCGGCCACGAACTGGTGGATAAGGGCCGCCAGAGGGTGGACTGGCAAGCCTTGGCCACCGCCACGGACACCATGGTGATCTACATGGGCATCCACAGCCTGGCAGCCATCGTGGCCCAACTCCTGGCCGGTGGCCTGGATGCCGCCACCCCCGCCGCGGCCATTCAACAGGGCACCACCGCGTTGCAGAAACACGTCATCGGCCCCATCGCCGCCTTGCCTCAACTGGTGCGGGAGTCCGGTCTACAGGCCCCCGCCATTGTGGTGGTGGGTCACGTGGTGGACCAGCGGATCCCTGCCTGTGCCCCGCCGTTGCCCAACGTGGACATGCCCATCCCCCTCTCCGGCCCCACCACGGCTGCCCGCAGATCCTGAACAGGCATCCCCCCATCAATGGTGTGGCAATGGAGAATGGGATGAGTGCCCCAGTCCCGTGAACCAGACGCACCGCCCCCACCACTTGAAATGGACCGAGGATGTGCGGAAGCTGCTCCTTGCCCTCAGCCTGGTGCTGACCGTCTTTGTGTTTTGGGGACCATCGTTGCTGGGCAGTTTGGAGAGGCCCTCCGTGCAGGGGGTCTTGGAGCAACGGCAGTTGGAGTTACAGGCACTGGCCGGGCGGGCGGTGGGTCAGGAGACCGTCACCAGACCCACAGGTGGAAACGTCCCCCTGCTGAGCCGCCAACTCTTTGGCGCTGACGCCCTCCAGGAGTTGGCGGCCGCCCTCCAGGAACGTCAGGACAACATAGCCACCGCGGACCGGGACCTGCGGCTGCGCCAAGTGCTGGTGCTGCTGGCCATTCACCAGCCGGAGCAAGCCCGTCTTCTGCTGGAAAGCCTGCCCCCTGTGACGGGGCCGGCAGAGGAGTCGTCAGCGGCGGTCATCCTGCAGCAGGCCCTCCTACAGCGGGCGGCCGGAACGCCAACGACAGTTGCCCCACTGGCGGACCTGGCGCCGGAGGCACTTGAGGATGTGCTTCCCCGCCATCCCCTCTACCCGTCCCTGGCCTGTTCCATCCTGGATCTGGACCACCCCTTCTGCCGTCAGTCCCATGGCGGCGCCGTGACGCGCCTTGTGCTGGTGGGTCTGGTGGGGCCGCTGGCAGCTCTGGTGGGCATCCTGCTCTGGTTGGTGCAGTTGGCCCGCTGGCTGTGGTCTCGGAATCGCTCCCAACCGCCCTCCCCCCAACCCATGGCGGCGCCCCTGACCCTGCCTGCGCTGATGTTGTTTTTCTTTGGCGGTGTGGTGGTGTTGGGCAACGGGGGCGGCATCCTGGCGCTGTCCGCACTGTGGCCCTGGGTCCAGCAGGCTGGCAGCACGGGGCAGGCCATGGCCACCATGCTGGTTTATGGTGCACAGGCCCTGCCAGGACTGGCGATTCTCCATTGGTTGCGGCGCAGCGAAGACCAATCCGGCTGGCAATGGCTGCAATGGGGCCTGGGCTGGAGATCGTTGCCCATGGCCCTGGGGACGCTCCTGCTCACCCTGCCGCTGGTGCTGCTGACCAGTTGGGGGGTGTCCCGCCTGTTTCCCCATACGGGAGGCAGCAACCCGTTACTGGATCTGGTGCTCAACAGTCAGGACCTGACGGCGCTGATCTTTTTTGCCCTGACGGCCTGTGTTCTGGCGCCCCTTTACGAGGAACTGGTGTTCCGCGCCACGGTGTTGCCCACCATGGCCAAATTCTATGGGGCCGGGGTCGGTGTTCTGTTGAGTAGCCTGCTGTTTGCCGCGGCTCATCTGAGCCTGGTGGAGTTTTTACCTCTCCTGATCCTGGGTCTGGGCCTGGGCTGGCTGCGGCTGCGGGGCGGACGTCTGAGTGCCTGTGTCCTGATGCATGCCACATGGAATGGCTATACCCTTGCCAATCTGGCCCTCCTGAGCCTGTGATATGGCAAAGCCTGTCCCTCGCAAATCCGCCGCTGGCCCTATGGCCATGTCGTCGGTCTCCAGGCGTGGCCGCCCCCAGCGCTGGTCCCACGGCGTCAAACGGACTGTTCCCGCGCCAGGCGCCAACCCTGACCCACCAGGGTTGCGTGGCATGCACCGGCTGGCCAACCGTCTACTCCTGGCCTCCTTGTTACTCTCCACTGTCCTCTGTGTTCTGGAGTTGCAGGTGCGCTTCAACATGAACCGCACCTATACGGCCCTCCAGGAGGCCCGCACCATGCAGCAGCTGTACCTGGACTCCCGCTCCCAGCTTGTGGCCGCCCTGGGCACGGCGGACGGCGCCGGGACCAGAGAGCAGAGTGATGGTCTCGCCGCTCAAGGCCCTGAACCGCTGGTGCTGCCGCCCCCCCCGAGCCGACTGTTGAAGCGCCGCCCGCTGTTGGCAAGCCCGGCTCGCTGGCTTAATGCCGGCCCTGTTTTACGGGGCTATTGAACCTTGGGTCGTTCCCGTCCACGCCCGCAGCGCCCCAGGCCGAGGATCTCCACCCAGATGCGGCTTGTGTTGGTGTTCCTGCTGCTGCTGCTCCCCGTCCTGGGTCTTGCGGGGCGGTTGTTCTGGCTCCAGTTGGTTCAAGGGGACGTGCTGGCCCAACAGGCCCCCTCCCGACAGATGCCCTCGGCCCAGTCCTTCGCCACGCGACGGCCCATCATTGATCGTCAAGGAGAGATCCTGGCCTGGGACGAGATGCGGGTGCGGGTCTGGGCCCACCCTGTGTATTTCCAGTTCCCTGGCGATCGGGACGGCCGGCAGCGCTCCGCGGCAGAGGTGAGCCAGCGGCTTGCCCCGGTCCTGGGCCTGTCGTCCGCCGAGTTGGAGCAACGCCTCCTGGGGCAAGAGAGTGGCATTCGCCTGCTGGAACACCTGAGCCTGGAGACAGGGGAGGCGGTTAAGGCCCTGGACATCAGCGGCATTGACGTGGAGATCTACCCCCAGCGCCGTTATCCCCAAGGTGAACTCTTCGCCAACGTCGTGGGTTTTCTGAATCTGGAGCGCCAACCCCAGGCCGGTCTGGAGTTGAGTCGCAACGCCCAACTGCTGCAAGGGGAACGCAGCCTGTGGCTGCTGCGCAGTGGGGATAACGCAGTGCTGCCCGTCCATCTGTCCATGGACACCATCCAGGACGACGCCATGCAATTGCAACTGAGCCTGGACACCCGTCTGCAGCGGGCCGCCCATACCGCCCTATCGGCAGCCATGGGGGAATGGAAGGCCGCCCGGGGTGCGGTGATGGTGATGGACGTACATAACGGGGAACTCCTTGCCCTGGCGTCACAGCCCAGCTACGACCCCAGCCGTTTCTGGCAGGCCCAACCCCGGCAGTTCCGTGAATGGTCTGTGGAAGACCTCTATGAGCCCGGCTCCACCTTCAAGCCCATCAACCTGGTCATTGCCCTTGAGGAGGACCTGATTGACGGGAACAGCACGGTGCAGGATACGGGCAGTGTGGACGTGGGGTCCTGGAAAATTCGCAACAACCAGGACCGTATTCATGGTGTGATCACGATGCCGCGGCTGCTGCAGGTGTCCAGCAACGTGGGCATGGTCAAGACCATGCTGCAGTTGCCCCAGGAGCGCTACTGGCAACGGCTCCACAATCTGGAGATTGAGCAGGTGCCCGATACGGACCTGCCGGGCGCCGCGGCGGGCCAGTTGACGCCCCCCCAGGTTTTCCGTTCAGACCCCATTTATGCCGCCACGGCATCCTTTGGCCAAGGGATTGCCCTAAGCCCCCTCAAGTTGCTCCAACTCCATGCCGCGTTGGCCAACGGCGGCTGGCTGGTGCGGCCCCATGTTGTTCGGGGTCTGCGCAACGTGGACACCATGAAGACCGCCACCCACCTCCCCCGGCGCAAACGCATCTTCCAGGAGGCATCCACCGCCACCGTGCGAAGCTGGATGGAGACGGCCACCACGCTGGCCCAGGTTCCCGTGGCCCGGATCCATTCCTATCCCACGGCCGGCAAAACGGGAACGTCCCAGAAGGCGCGCCAGGGCCGCTACGACCCGGAGGCAGTCATCACCAGCTTTGTGACGCACCTGCCCACGGATGATCCCCGTTTTGTGGTGTTGGTGGTGGTGGACGAACCCCGGGGCGAGGAGACCTACGGATCCACCGTGGCCTTGCCCGTGGCTTACCGGGTCATTGACAGCATGGTGGCGTTGGACAACCTGCTGCTGCCTGACCACGGCGCCGCCGGTTGACCGGCAAAGCCTTTAGGGATTCTGGCGGCTTCTGATCATGGCCCCCATCATGGCTAGCGTTGAACTGGTTCCTCATTTCTCTCTTCCCCATGGCCTCTCTGCTGGACCAGTTGTCTGCCATGACCACCGTAGTGGCCGACACTGGCGACCTGGAGGCAATTCGTCGCCTCACCCCCCAAGAAGCCACTACCAACCCTTCCCTCATCCTGGCCGCTGCCCAGCTTTCCGACTACCAAGGGCTGATCGACACCACCCTACGGCAGTCACGCCAGGTTGCTGGCGCAGCGGCCGCCGCCGAGGAGGTGATCAGTGAAGCCATTGACGAGCTGAGCGTCCGCTTTGGGGAAGAAATCCTCAAGGTGGTGCCCGGTCGGGTGTCCACCGAGGTGGATGCCCGTCTCAGTTACGACACGGAGGCCACCATCCGCAAGGCCCGTCAACTCATTGGCCGTTATGAAGCCGCCGGCCTCAGCCGGGAGCGGGTGCTGATCAAAATTGCCTCCACATGGGAGGGGATCAAGGCGGCGCAGGTGTTGGAACAGGAAGGCATCCACTGCAACCTCACCCTGCTGTTCAGCCTGGCCCAGGCCGTGGCCTGTGCCGAAGCCGGGGTGACCCTCATCTCCCCCTTTGTGGGTCGCATCCTGGACTGGTACAAAAAGCACACCGGTCGCCAGAGCTATGCCGGTCCGGAAGACCCCGGCGTGCTCTCCGTCACCCAGATCTTCACCTACTTCAAAACCTTCGGCCACCAGACCCAGGTGATGGGGGCCAGCTTCCGTAACATGGAGGAAATCATCGAACTGGCCGGCTGTGACCTGCTCACCATTGCGCCAAAATTCCTGGATCAACTGGAGCGCACCGAGGAGCCGCTGGTCCGCAAACTGGATCCGGCCAACCTGACGGATGCACCCGGTAGCCGGCTCCAGGTGAACGAAGGCAGTTTTGCAGAACTGATGGCAGCGGATGCCATGGCGTCCGAGAAGCTGGATGAGGGGATCCGTGGTTTCAGCAGGGCCATTGAAGCCCTGGAGGCCCAGTTGGGTCACCGTCTGGCGGTGCTGGAGGGTGAAGCAGCCTTTGCCCATGCGGCCCAGGAGATTTTCCTGCTCAACGATCTGGATGGGGACGGCACCATCACCCGTGAAGAGTGGCTGGGCACCGATGCAGTGTTTGACGCCCTGGATACGGACCATGACGGTTGCCTCAAACCGGAGGAAATCCGTTCCGCCCTGGGCGCTCCCCTGGCCCTCTCCGCCAGGTGAGGGGGATCACACCGAGAGGATGTCCTTCTCCTTGTCCTTCTGCATGGTGTTCAGGCGCTGGATGCAGCGGTCCGTCAGCTTTTGCACCTTGTCCTGCTCATCTCGGGACTGATCTTCCGACAGATTGCCAGCTTTTTCCTGCTTCTTGATCCGCTCGATGCCCTCCCGACGCACGTTGCGGAGGGCCACCTTGCCGTCTTCGATGTAGCCGGCCGCCAGCTTCACCAGTTCCTTGCGGCGTTCTTCCGTGAGGGGAGGGATGCCGATGCGGATGAGCTTGCCGTCTTCGCTGTTGGGGGTCAGGCCGAGGCCTGAGCTGAGGATGGCCTTCTCGATGGTGCGGATGGCGCTCACGTCAAAGGGCTGAATCTGAATGGTCTGGGAATCGGGGGCGGTGATGCCCGCCAGGGAGCGCAGTGGTGTGTCACAGCCGTAGTACTCCACCATCACCTTGTCCAACAGGTGGGGATTGGCTCGCCCTGTGCGGATGGTGTTCAGGTTGCGCTGGGTGGCCTCCAGCGACTTTTCCATGTGGGATTCCAGGTCCATGACGACGTTGATGGGATCAGACACGGGTGAACCATAAATCCGCTCAGTGGGGCACCAATTCCGGATGAACGGCGGTGCCCACCGGTTCACCGGCAATGGCGCGGGCAATGTTGCCCGCCTCGAACAGGTTGAAGACCACGATGGGGATGCCGTTATCCTTACAAAGGGCAATGGCGGTGCCGTCCATCACCGCCAACTCCCCCCGCAACACCTCTTGAAAGCTGAGCCTGTCGTAGCGAACAGCATCCCGGAAGCAGGCGGGATCCTTGTTGTAGACCCCGTCCACCTTGGTGGCCTTGAACACCACCTGGGCGCCAATCTCCGCCGCCCGTAGTGCCGCTGTGGTGTCCGTTGTGAAGAAGGGGTTGCCGCAGCCCCCACCAAAGATCACCACCCGCCCCTTCTCCAGGTGACGCATGGCCCGACGGCGGATATAGGGCTCCGCCACCTCCTGCATGGCAATGGCAGTTTGCACCCGACAAGGCACCTCCATGCGCTCCAGGGCGTCCTGCAGGGCCATGGCGTTCATCACCGTGGCCAACATACCCACATAGTCCGCCGTGGCCCGATCCATGCCCGCCGCGGCGCCCTTCAGACCTCGGAAGATGTTGCCACCCCCCACCACAACGGCCATCTCCGTGCCCTGGGCCACCACCCCGGCGATCTCCGCCGCAATGCGCTGGATCACGGAGGTGTCGATGCCGTAACTCTGCTCTCCCATGAGAGCCTCGCCACTGAGTTTCAGCAGGACGCGCCTGTAGGGCATGGGCTCGCATCCGCTGACAAACACCTGTGAGCGTAGCAAGCCGTGGGGCGGGGATAATCAGCTATGCTTGCTCTCAGCATTTTCGCCATGGGTGATGCCTACCCAAGAACTCCCCCTGTACGAAGTCCGCATGGATCCCCAAATGGATGAGGATATGGGCCAGCTTGCGAAGCGCCTCAGTGCAAATCGCGCCGAAGTGTTTCGTCGAGCCATGCGCCTCTACGTGGCCGTGAAAAACCGACAACTGGACGACCGATCCAGCCTTTTCCTGGAAGATGCCCAGGGCAGCAGGACGGAGATCACGGGTGTCTGATACGAAGCCTCATCCAGCCGGGGGCATTGACCTACACCTACCCAACAAGCACCCTTATCCACAGCAGGGAGACTGGAGAGCAGTACGGCAAGAAGCTCGTATAGACCGTGACCAGTCCCATAGCCACAACCGGTTCTGGGCCGAGTTCTGGACAGGGATGTGTCTCCTGGTCTCCCTGGCTGGGGGAGGACTTTCTGTTGCCGTCACGAACGAGGATCCCATTCTGCGCACCGGTGGCATGAGTGTGTTCTCCGGTGTGGCGGGCGCCGTCATTCAGTGGAAAGCCAGCCAGCACAAAAAGGGCCGGTCATGATCCACAGGACCCATGGAATACCCGACGGCGATGCAGCCTTACAGCACCAGCGAACTAGAGGAGCTACTGGCGGGCGGGGAGAGGGATTGGGTGGAATTCAAGCAGAATTGGAACGGGAATGTGCGCAAGAAGACAGCCGAGGCGGTCTGCACCTTCGCCAACGACCTGGCAAACCACAACTGCCCAGGTGTGCTCTTTGCGGGTGTTCAAGATAACGGCGCACCATGTGGTCTACCCATTGGGGGCCAACTTCTAGAACAGCTCACCGGTATCAAAACCGACGGCAAGATCCTGCCCCCGCCAACCCTGTT
>NZ_FITM01000081.1 GCF_900047545.1 Candidatus Synechococcus spongiarum | reverse complement strand
GGGAGCTTGCACGTCTTCCACCAGATAACGGCGGGTCCGACAGCGGACCACGGCATCCGGCTTGAGCTTGACATGGGGGTTGGCTGGTGATCGTGGTCATCCCTTGTGTGGACAGAATCGGGGCGACAGGATTTGAACCTGCGACATCTTGCTCCCAAAGCAAGCGCGCTACCAAGCTGCGCTACGCCCCGATCAATCCATCACGGTTCTCAGCTTAGTCCATTGCACGGGTGATGAGCCCGCCCCCCAGTAGCACATCTTCCGCATAAAACACTGCCGCTTGGCCGGGGGTAATGGAAAACTGGGGCGTCTCGAACACCAGCCTGGCCTGGGTGGCGCCGTTGGGAACGAGTTGGGCGGTGACAGGTTCGCTGCGGTAGCGCACCTGCACCTGCACCTCCATGGGCGCCACCGCTGGCGGGATGGACACCCAGTTGATGGCGGCCACGGTGCAATCCCTGTCCATGGCCTCGCTGCGGGGCGCCACCACCACACGGTTCATGGCTCCATCCAACCGCACCACGTGGAGGGGCTCAGGCCACGCCACCCCCAGACCACGGCGCTGGCCAATGGTGAAGTGCTGCACACCACCGTGGGAGCCCACCACGGTGCCGTCCCTCAGCACGATCTTCCCGGGCCGGGGCGGCAAGTGGGTTTCCAGAAAAGCCGCCATGGAGCCGTGGTGCTCCACCAGGCAGAGGTCCTGGCTTTCCGGCTTGGCGGCGGTGCGCAGGCCATGACGGTGGGCTTCAGCGCGGGTTTCCGCCTTCCTCAGCTCTCCCAGGGGGAACACCAGCTGCTCCAACTGCTCCTGGAGCAGGTCATAGAGGAAATAGCTTTGATCCTTCTGGCGATCCCGCCCCCGTAGCAGTTCCATGCGGCCACTGCCAGGGTGACGGCGCAGGCGGGCATAGTGACCGGTGGCCAGGCGTGTGATGCCCATTTCCCGCTCCGCCCACTGCAGCAGCATGGCCATCTTCACGTGGCGGTTACAGCGGGAGCAGGGGAGGGGGGTCATGCCCTGGCCATAACCCTCCACCAGAACATCCACCACCTCCTGTTGGAAGGTCTGGCGAGCATCCAAGATGTGATGGGGCACCCCCAGTTGTTCGCAGATGCCGGCCGCATCCACCAGCCCGTCGGAGCAGCAGGCTCCGCGCCCCTTCATGAGCCAGAGGGTCACGCCGGTGACGGTCCATTGGGCTTCGTGCAGCAGGGCAGCGGTGAGAGAACTGTCCACACCACCGGACAGCCCCACGGCAACACGGTGCTCCCCAGGCCATTGCCGCAACAACTCCAGGGTGCGGCGGCCCCCTTCGGTGGCGGCAGGGTTTCTGGTTACTGGGGTGGGGGGGGTGAACCCCATGGTCCTGGTCATGGCTGGGGCTGGGGAAACCTATCCCATGATGGTCTGATTCTGGCGTTGGTCGCCCATGGATCACTGGCCTGCCCATCATTGGCCCGCCCAATGGCCAGCTGCGGATGCCGCCCACCTGTTGGTGTATCCCCGGCAGCTGCAGGCTGTTGAGCAGGCCATGTTCAATGCGGGCATGCCCCAGGCTGCCCTGATGGAAAAGGCGGCCCTGGCCATCAGCCGCCGGGTGCAGGAGTTGTTGGGCACTGCTGATGCGGGCTGGGGGCGCAACCGGGCCGTGGTGGTCCTGATCGGGCCTGGCCACAACGGCGGGGACGGGGCCGTGGTGGCCAGGGAACTGCACGTGGCGGGCTGGGAGGTGACGGTTTGGAGCCCGTTTGCCCGCCACAAGCCCCTCACTGCCGACCATCTCCAGTACCTGGAGAAGTTGGGTGTGCCCCGCTTGTCGGAGGCGCCCACCCCGGGCCAGGGCCAGTTATGGATTGATTCCCTGTTCGGCCTGGGTCAGTCCCGACCTTTGCCTGGGCCAATAGCGGACTTGGCCCGCGAAGCGCGGTTGGCTGGTCAGTGCATCTGGGCCGTGGACGTGCCCAGCGGCCTGGACGACCGCCATGGTCAACCGCTGGGGGCTTGTTTCCATAGCCGGCGCACCTTTTGTCTAGGCCTCTACAAACGGGGCCTGGTGCAGGCCACAGCCTTGGCCGTGGTGGGCCAACTGGAGCGTGTGGACTTTGGCATACCCAACTGGGCCCTGGACCTGGTTCGGGAGCAGGGTCCCCTCCCGTGCGGCCTGACCACAGGGGATCGCGCCACGGCGCCATGGCCCGTGCCGCCGTCTGCCGCGGATAAGTACGGCCGGGGCAGGCTCTTGCTACTGGCCGGCAGCCAACGCTATCCAGGCGCCGCCGTGCTGGCTGCGGCAGGGGCCGATGCCAGCGGTGCCGGCGCCGTCACCATCTGCATGGCGCCGGAGGTGGCGCGGCGGGTGAGTGACCGCTATCCCCACGTGCTGAATGGCACGGCGGATCTGTCCCCACCGCTGCAATCTGGGCCGCTGGTGTGGCGCCAACTCCCTGAGCTGGGTCGCCATGACGCCGTTCTGCTGGGGCCGGGCATGGATGTTGCCCCCTTTGTGGCCCACGCCTGGGAGCCCCTGCAGAAGTTTACCGGACTGCTGGTGCTGGATGCCGATGGGCTGAACCGGCTGGCCGCCACGCCGGAAGGTGAGGCGGTGGCATGGCTGCGGGGGCGCCGTGGACCCACCTGGATCACCCCCCACATCCGGGAATTTGACCGCCTCTTCCCCACCTACTGCCATGGGGACCGTCTGGAGCGGGCCGCGGCTGCCGCCCGGGCGGCCGGAATTACGGTATTGCTCAAGGGTCCACGCACAGCCGTTGCCGCTGCGGATGGGCGCTGTTGGCAGTTGTTGGAGGGGGTTCCCACCGCAGCCAGGGCCGGCTTGGGGGACGTGCTGGCGGGCTTTGCCGCTGGCCGAGGCGCCATGGCCGCTGCTGCCGGACAACTGGATCATGGCCAATTGGCGAGGGCAGCCCTGGACCATGTACACGCTGCCCGGCAACTGGTGCGAGAGGGTTGGACCCATCCCTCTCCCCCAATGGTGGCTGAGCGCCTTCGCCACCAGGGCCCACAGAAGGGATAAATTAAAAATTCCCCTGACTTAGCCACATATGTGTGCGTTTCCACGCATCAACCTGAAGCATTAAGGAAAGCGCAGTAAAAATTGTGATTAATCAAGGAAGATTTTCGTCAGTAATTCCGTGTGTCCGTGGTGTCCTCCATGGTGTCGTCCGCTTCAATTGAGAATCGGCCCAAGCGACAGGCTGGTTCCGATTCCATCAGTTGGTATCTTTCTTCCATTGGACGCATCCCTCTGCTGAGTCCAGCTGAAGAAATCGAGTTGGGCAATCGGGTGCAGAAGATGGTAACGCTGCAGGCACTGTGCCAGGAGCGAGAGTTGAGTTGCCAGGAACGGCGGTATCTCCGCATTGGCCAACGGGCCAAGCAGCGGATGATGAAGGCCAATTTGCGCTTGGTGGTGAGCATCGCGAAGAAGTATCAGGGCAAGGGCATGGACCTGCTTGACCTGATCCAGGAAGGCTCTCTGGGTCTGGAGCGAGCCGTGGAGAAATTTGACCCCACCCGTGGCTACAAGTTTTCCACCTACGCCTTCTGGTGGATTCGCCAAAGCATGACCCGGTCCATCGCCTGCCAGTCCCGCACCATCCGCCTGCCCCTCTACCTGGGAGAACGACTCTCTGCCATCAGTAAGGTCACCACGGATCTGGCGCAGAAGCACGGTGCCATGCCCAGCCGGTCCGAGGTGGCGCTTGCTCTCAAAATGTCGGTGGAGGAAGTGGACAGCCTCATGCGCCAAGCCCTTACCACCTCCAGCCTGGATACCCCCATGGGCAGTGAAGAGGACCGGGGCCAGCTCACGGACTTGGTGGCCGACCTCACCACGGCGCAACCCCTGGAACTGGTGGAGCAACGTCTTCACTACGAGGAACTGGGCCGCTGCCTGGAAACATTGAGCGAGCAGGAGCGCAAGGTGCTCAAGTTGCGCTTTGGTCTGGACGGCAAGCGGCGGTACACCTTGGCTGACACCGGGCGCATGCTGGAGGTTTCCCGTGAACGGGTGCGGCAGGTGGAGATCAAGGCTCTGCGCAAGCTTCGCTGCCTCACCCGCGGCAAGATTCCCGCCAAGGATTGAAAGAAAGAAAGACGGTCGAGGGTCAGTCAGTGAGCACTGACCCGGCTACCATGATGGCTCTGGTTACAGCCTGTTGACCATGCGGTTCCCGGAAGGTTTTGAGTTGAAGACCTACGGCCAGCAGTTACTGGCTGGCCGTCAGACGAAGGGATGGTCCCAGAAGCAACTGTCTAAAAAGTTATTTCTACCAACCCACTTCATCCGTGCGCTGGAGGCTGGTGAGCACGGCATGCTCCCGGAGATCCCCTACGTCATCAGCATGTACCGCAAGGTGGCCATGGCGGTGGACGTGGACCCCGAGCCCATGATCCAGGCCTGCAAGGCCTTTCAGGAGCGAGAAAGACAGCCGCAAGCCCACCAGTCGCAACCCTGGGCCGGAGATCCTGTCCAGGGGCACGACTCCTCCCCCCCTAAATCTCGAAGGCAGAGCCGTGAGCCGCCCAAGCCTAAGGTGATGGCAGCTCCACAACAAAAGAGACGCGCCGACAGAGATCAGGGCGCAGGTAAAAGCGACGGAGTCATGATTCTGGTGGGTTGTGGCATGGGCTTGGCCCTTGTTGGTGCGGTGCTGTTTAACAATGAACTTTGGCTCGCCATACGCTCAAGGCTGGTCACCCCCGATACCGAGGTAGAAGAGGTGGAAACAGGAACAGAGACACAGGATCAGGCTTCGGATACCCTTGCAATCCAGCGGCAGCCCATCCCTGACATCCCTGACATCCCTGATACACTACTGGTGTCTCCGGATGGACTTCTTGAAGAACCGGAGTCGGAACCGGAGCAATTGGAGTCGGGGACTGTGCGATTCCTCTTCATGGCCGACGTGGACGATGACCGCTCCAGTTGGATTCGTATCGAAAACGCCTTTGGGGCTCTCCTGTTCGAGAGCATTCCCGAGCCCTTCACCAGTGTGGATTTGCCCGCCACGGCTGGTGTGCGTGTTCGTGTGGGCCGTCCCGGCCTGGTGCGCTGGCAGCAACCGGGACAACCTCCTCAACCCTTGCTCCAGCCCCAGGCGGACGGTTGGATCGAGCTGATACCCGGCCCCGTTTCCGACCAGGTGGCCCCTACCCCGCTGGAAGCCGCTCCCCCTCTGGATCCTGCTGCGCCTGCACCAGAAGCGCCCTAGTCATCCCTGAATCAGCCTGACGCAGCCGTGACCAGGGCCTTCAACACGTCCACACGGAGGGTGCGGCCAAGAGTGGGCTCAATCTCGGCGCGACAGTTATCCAGGCTCCAACATTCCAGACTCACGTTGGTGCCAGGGAAGGGTGTGAGTTGAATGGTCATGGTTTTGGCTGTGAGCACCACGTCCAGGCGCTCAACGACAGTCTGGGGACGGCAATCCAGGGCCACCGCAATGCGCAGCAGTGGACTCAACTGCTGGACACAACGCTGCTGGCTGGCATCCTGCAGGGAGAGCCAGGCTTCATGCCGTTTCTTGGGCGGACTGCGACGGTGATACCGCACCAGGGCCGCCAGGATCAGGTGTTCCGCCTCGGAATATCCCAGGAGGGTGCAGTGGCGCACCAGGTACCAACTGTGCTTGTGGTACCCCCCCACGCTGCTGATGTGCCTGCCGCAGGCATGGAGCATGGCAGCGCCCCACAGCAATTCTCGCGCCTCGGTTGCTACGGGATCCAGATCAGGGCGGCAGGCGTCAAAAAGGATGAGGGCATGACGGGCTACCCGTTCGGCCCGCTCACGGTCCACGCCGTACTTATGGGCCTGGTGAAGGATGGTGCGCCGACGAACGTCACTCTGGTAGCTGAAACGGTCCACAATCAAGTTGTGGCGCAGCATCCAGTTGACAATCAGCCCTTCCCGCAGGGCCCGCTTGCAGAGCACCATCTCCTGGACGTTCAGCAGTTCCATGGCGGTTTCCAGGATCAGCCCACCCGTCACGATGATGTCGGCGCGCCGTTCACTCAGACCGGGCAATTGGCGCCGCTGCCCCGCATCCAGATTCACCAGTTCCTTCATCAACTCCTGCACGTGGCCGCGGCCAAAGCGCAGGCCGTTGAGGTTCTGGGCGGTTGTGCCGAGGCGGAGGGCCAACAGGCGGCCAACGGCCATGGCGGTGCCACTGGTGCAGACCAGCACGGGTGACTCGCCCACCGCAAGGCGTTGCTGCACCTTGACCACGGCGGGCTCCAGCATCCCCTGGATGAAGGTCTTGAGGAACTGAACCCGTTCGGCTGTTGACGGGCCATGGACGCCAAAATCCTGGGCCAGCCGCACGGCCCCCACCCGCAAGCTGCTGAGGGATCGGGTGTCATGGTGATCGGCAAGAATCAACTCTGTGGATCCCCCGCCAATGTCCAGAATCAGGTGGGGCGCACCGGCAAAGTCCATGGCCGAGAGCACGCCCAGGTAAATCAGTCGCGCTTCTTCCCGTCCATCCACTAGATCCACCTGGAGGCCCAACTTCCGCTCCACCATGGCCAGAAAGTCCCGCCCGTTACCCGCTTCCCGCACTGCGCTGGTGGCCACAGCGATCACAGCGTGGACCCCATGGCTCTCCGCCAGTTGCCGGTAATGGTTCAAGGCCAACACGGCCCGCTCCAGGGCTTCAGCGGTGAGGTTCCCCGTCTCCGGATCCCGCTCTCCCAGACGAACGGAGGTTTTCTCCGTGATCAACAAGGAAAAGCTGCGCAACTGCTGGTTCACCACCGCCAGCACCATGTGGATGGAGTTGGTGCCAATATCAATGGCTGCAACCCGCACCTCCTGGGGCGCCGGTGGCGCTGCCTTCAATGTTCCGTTGCTAGCCATGGTCTGTCAGGGTGGCTCCTGGACTGGGCTGAGGATTTGATTCTCTCACCCTCAGCGCCGCGCAGGTCCATAGAGTGGATCCCGAGTTCCGCGTCCACGGGGTGGCAGCGGTGGTTGGTCTGCCTATGAAGCCTGCTCCTACCACGGCCAATCCCATGACAAGTGTCATGGCCCTGCTGCGCTGGGATAAGCCCAGTGGCCGCTTGATTCTCCTCATTCCCGCCGGCTGGGCCATGTGGCTGGCCGCGCCCCAACCGCCGCCGCTGCTGGTGCTCCAGATTCTGGTGGGGGGCCTTGGGATCAGTGGGGCGGGCTGCATTGTCAACGATCTCTGGGATCACTCCATTGACCGCCAGGTGCAGCGCACCCGTCAGCGTCCCCTGGCCAGTGGCGCTCTGGGGGGCCCGGTGGCGGTGGTGCTGTTGCTGGTCCTGCTCACGCTTAGCCTGGCTGTAGCCCTGACGCTTCCCCATCAGACGCTCTGCCTGGCGCTGGCAGTTCTGGCGCTGGCGCCCATCCTGCTCTACCCGGGTGCCAAGCGGGTGTTCCCCTATCCTCAACTGGTCCTGGCCTGCACGTGGGGATTTGCGGTGCTGATTCCCTGGGCTGCTGTGCGGGGAACACTGACGGGCAGCCTGGTGCCCTGGCTCGCCTGGCTGGCCACGGTGTTGTGGAGCTTCGGGTTTGACACGGTCTACGCCATGGCGGATCAAGCAGATGACCGTCGCCTTGGCATCCACAGCAGTGTCCGCAGCCTGGGGTCCTGGGTGGTGCCGGTGGTGGGCTGTTGCTACGGTCTCACCATAGCATGCTTGGGTGTAGCGGCAGCCATGGCGGGGGTACGGGCCTGGTGGTGGCTGTTCTGGCTGGTGGCAGCGTGGGGGATGAGGCGTGAAGTGGTGGTGCTGTGGCGGCGCCGCAATCCCCCAGCCCGTTTCTATGGCCTGCGCTTTGCCGCTCAGGTGAAATTGGGCAGCCTCCTGCTTCTGGGCTTGGTGGCGGGCCGGGCCGGACTGGCCTAGCCGGTGGTGTCCACTGAGGTGGGACACTAAGGAGGTAGTGAGCCTGGCCCATGTCCACCAAGTCCGTGAGTGTTCTGGGCTCAACGGGGTCCATCGGCACCCAGACCCTGCAAATTGCGGCGGAATTCCCCGAACAGTTCAGGATAGTGGCCTTGAGTGCCGGCCGCAACCTGGAGTTGCTGGAGCAGCAGGTGCGCCAGCACCGCCCCCAGGCCGTGGCCCTGGCAGCCGCGGAATTTTTGCCCAGCCTGCGGCAACACCTCAGTGATCTGCACCCGCAACCGGAGTTGCTGGCAGGGGCCGAGGGGGTGGCGGCAGTGGCAGCCTGGCCCACCGCCCAGCTTGTGGTGACCGGCATTGTGGGCTGTGCAGGACTCCTGCCCACTCTGGCGGCCATTGAAGCCGGCAAGGACGTGGCCCTGGCCAACAAGGAAACCCTCATTGCGGCGGGACCGGTGGTGCTGCCTGCCCTGCAGCGCAGCGGCAGCCGCCTCCTGCCGGCGGATTCCGAACACTCCGCCATCTTTCAATGTCTACAGGGCACCCCCCAGCCCCATCACGCCCAACTGTCCACCGGGGTGCCCACGCCAGGGCTGCGGCGGATTCTTTTGACCGCCTCTGGGGGTGCCTTCCGTGACTGGGAGGCGGAGGCGTTGCAGAAGGTGACCGTGGCCGATGCCGTCCAGCATCCCAACTGGTCCATGGGCCGCAAGATCACGGTGGACTCCGCCACCTTGATGAACAAAGGGCTGGAGGTGATCGAGGCCCATTATCTATTCGGCCTGGGGTTTGACCATATCGAGATCGTGATCCACCCTCAAAGTATCATCCATTCCCTGGTGGAGCTGGCGGACAGTTCCGTCCTGGCCCAATTGGGATGGCCGGACATGCGCCTCCCCCTCCTCTATGCCCTGAGCTGGCCCCAACGGTTGCCCACCCCCTGGCACCGTCTGGATCTGGCGGCTATCGGTCAACTGGATTTCCAGTCGCCGGATGCCCAAAAATATCCCTGCATGGATCTGGCCTATGCCGCTGGCCGGCAAGGAGGCACCATGCCTGCCGTCCTGAACGCCGCCAACGAACAGGCCGTGGCCCTGTTCCTGGAGGAGCGCATCCATTTTCTGGACATTCCCCGCCTCATTGAACAGGCCTGTGACCAGCACCGTCCAGATTGGCACGGGGCACCGGATCTGGAGTTGGTGTTGCAGGTGGATGGCTGGGCACGGCAGAAGGTGAGGGAGTTACAGGGGCAGGCGGTGGTGATGGGGTGAGGTTGTGTTTTTAAAGGCAACTCGGCCAGCGGCATCAACATCCCAGATCTCGATGTGGACATCAAGGCCACAAGCATCCGGCAGCCCCAATCTTCTTGCCCATTTAAATGGGGCTTATATACATTAGGTTCTCAACCTGTCCACCAGTGAAGTCTTAAGGGTCTCAACTTAGACACCCTGTTGAGGGAATTGGATACCCCCATCCAGTGGTGACACGGCCGCAGCGACGCTGAGCGTCTCAACTTAGACACCCTGTTGAGGGAATTGGATACTGTGGATACGATGCTGAGCATGGTAGCTGGGATCGTGGGTAAGAGATTTACGTATATGAAGTTGATAGGTTGTTGATGGGAAACTATCAGCTTATGCTCTCGAATAGACTCATTGTTCAGGGCGCATTTATCCTCTTTCTTATGATTTTACAATAATCTGGATTTAACTCATACATTATGCAATATCTATTGGGCACCTCGAAAAAAGGGAAGGTAGGGGTTAAAGAAGAAAAAGTTGTTATAGCGATAAG
>NZ_FITM01000102.1 GCF_900047545.1 Candidatus Synechococcus spongiarum | reverse complement strand
ACCAACTGGCGGCGAATTACGTGGAGGGGTTGCAGGCGGCAACCAGCAACTCCCTCAAGGATTTGGAGCAGCAGGAACAGGAACTGCGATCAAGCCTCAACCGCTCCCGCGACGACCTGGTCCGGTTTGTCAATGGTGAAGTCCAGCAGCGACTGGCCTCCATGCAGCAGGTTGACCAACACGCCAACCAGGCCGCTTCCGTGCTGGGCCGTCTCAGTGCGGGCCTTCAAGAGCTACAGAAGTCGTTAGTGGGGATTACCCTGGAGAGCCGTGGTGAGGTGACAACCCTGGAGCAACGTGTGGCCACGCTGGAACAGCTTGAATTATCACGCGCCGCAGATTGGAGCACGGAGGAGCGGAACGTCCACATTCCCCATAATGGTCAAACCAGTCCTCACAAGGGGTCTGACGCATAAGTGGACAGCAGCTAATGGCCAATGCACGACGCACCCGCGGCAAGGATGGTGACAGCAGCATCAACCCCTGGCTGGGATACACTGACGTGCTCAGTAGCATGCTGCTGATTGTGGTTCTGGCCATGGGCCTGGTAACCTTAGCCAAGGCACTGAACGAAAAGCCTCCTCTCATTTCGCTGACAGAGACTGACTCCGAAGCATTCAAATTCGACACCGGCAGCTATGGGCTTTCCCAAGGCTTTCTCAACGCTTTGGACGAAAGGTATACCAACGACATCAAACCCACAATTGAAGCCTTTGATGTTGATGTGATCGAGGTCATTGGCCACACCGACGGCCAGCCTAATCCAAGGGTGGCCAGCAATCTGGACCGACGGCTACAAACCGTGACACTTCAAGGAGGACTTACTGGATTGCAATACAGCTCCAACGCAGAGTTGGGCTTACTGAGGGCCATTGCTGTGGGCATGTATCTGCAGTCCCGTCTGGAGAAAGATCAACTGCCTGTGGGGATCCGCCCCTATTCTGCAGCAAGCCTTCTGGACCTCCAGGGCAACTTCAATCCTGCCCCCGCTGTCAGCGATGATCGCACCCGGCGCCGTATTGACCTCCGCTTTACCCGCAGCAACTGAGACTGAAGATGGACCATCCCACCCCTTTGCAACGCCTCGCCACCCTGGAAGGCAATGTGGCGCGGCTGGAGCAGCAGCAGACCACACCACCCCCCGCCCCGTCCCAGGCGGACACCTCCAAGCGGCGCCTTCCCCAATGGACGGGCGACAGTTTGTTGCTGGCCCAATTGCAGCGGCGCCATCCTGAGGCATTGCAGGCCTATGAGCAACCGGCAGACCTGGCCATGAACAAAAATGGGCGGGTGAGCCTGGCCATTGACAAGGCAGCAGCGCCGTTTGTTTTTGTTGTCACGCCCCCCGATGGCGACGCCCTGCTCTACCCAGCCGCGGATCCGCCGGATTGGCTGCTGGAGGGATCGTTGATCCGTGGACTGTTTGCCTTGCCCGGTGATCCCCACGGCCTACCGCTGAAGCTTGAGCGACCAGCCCGATTCATCGCGGCCCGGCAAGGGGAGGAGTGGGTGTTTCACAGTCAGGGAGAGCTGGTCCCCACGGTTGCTTCCCGCAGGCAGGCGGAGGAGAAACGGCGGCAACAAGAGCGTTGGGAGGAGTTGATCCGGCGGCAGCAGCAGCAGGCCATCGACCTGAAGGCCCTGAAGGAGCAGGTGGCTGTCCTGGATCGTGCCCTGCAACGGCTCTGCCGAATCCAGAACGCCGTAGCCCGGACCACCCCGCAAGAGCCATGATGCTTCAGCGCGTTTCCCTGCGGCAGGGCGCCGCCTGGCTTTTGGGCCTGATGGGCATGGCCGCCCTGCTGGCCGGTTGCCAACCTGGACAAAACGTGGGGACCATTCCTGGGGGACGTGCGCCAGGCAGCCAAAGGGGGAGACGAGGTGTACATCCACATGTTTGGAAGCGTGTTTGGCGGGACAGGGGCATCGGGAGTGCCCACCGTGGGGCGTTTGCTGCGCAACTGGCTGAAGGATGAGGAAATCAAAAGCGTGCGCTTGAACGCCTCCCTGTTGCTGCCCTACTTCGACTTCAAGGGCCACGCCAGCAAAAACACCGGTCTTCACTCGGAAGCCAGCAATTTTCAACTCAATACCGGCGCTGCCTTGCAGTACCTCTCCCACAACGGCGCCCAGGACTTTGACCGAGTGTACCTCCTGGGTAGCAACGCGAAGGTGGCGTATAACTTTTCCATTGGTGGCATCAGCCAGAACAATGGGGCCCACTTGGTGGAACTGCTTGCCGCCCTGGGACTGCGGGACAGCATCGGCAAGACGAAACAGGTTCAGGATGTTGCCGCCTACACCCTGAGCCGGAACGACAAGGCCAGCGTGAATTGGAGTGATCTACCCGATAGCGCAGTCACCAAAAGAGCGCTGGTCCGTGGCGCCAGGCTGGCCATGGTGTGGCGCTACAACATCTCCCTGGACCTAGCGGCCGCAGATGGCCAACCTCTGAAGCGTTTCTCTGTGGGGGCTCCATGGGCAACACACTTCTACAT
>NZ_FITM01000135.1 GCF_900047545.1 Candidatus Synechococcus spongiarum | reverse complement strand
TTCCCCTGGCTGCCGACATCCAGCCGCTGTGAGATGAGGGCCCTGAGGGAAGGCACCAGCAGGCCGATCCCCATGGCCCACATGACCACAGCGCTATCCACCAACGGCTTGGCCATGGCATCCAGGGCCGTGGCATCGGGTCGAGCCAGGCTCACCAGCAGGCACCCCAGCAGCATCAGGCCGATCCCCATGGGGACCAGACGTTCCACCCCCAACCATCTGCTCAACGGTCCCAGCAGGACACCTTGAACAGCAATGGCCACCGCCCCCAGCAGGGCGAAGGTCTGTCCCACGTCCGTATCCCACGCTCAAGCGACCCACGCGGGGGTTGCCCAAGGTTTGAATCATGTTCCAGAAGGGGTTGAAGGCGGCCAGGCTGACGGGCTGATCTGGGAAGGGTTTCAGAAAAGAACCCCAGGGTCAGCAACAGGTTCAGCAAGGCGACGGCAACGGCCAGGGCAATGGGCAGCGACAGATGCACGTCCATCAGCCAACTCCCCACCCCAGGCCCGATAATGAAGCCCAGACCAATGGCGACGCCCACCAGACCCAAAGCTTGAGTACGCTTTGCCGGTGGGGTCACGTCAACGATCACGGCCTGGGCGGTGGCGGCAGTTCCACCGGCTACCCCATGCAGGCTGCGACCAGCAAACATCAGTGCCAGACCAAGAGACGCGCCGGAACCCGCCATCAACCTGGTGCCCAATGCGGCACCAAGGCCAAACAAGCCCACGCTGAGGGCCGTGCCGATGATGCAGACCATCAGCACAGGTCCTCGCCTGAAATGATCACTCAGGGAGCCAACCACCGGCGTGGCCAGAAACTGGGATGCGGCATAGCTGCCCCCCAGGAGCCCCACCACCAGCCCCACGTGCTGGGTGTCCACAGCGGCGCCACCAGAAACGTCAACAGAGGGAAGACCATACTCTCGCCAATGCGGTCGTTGAGCAGAGTGAGAAAGGCACAAAGCAGGGCGATGAATCTCGTCCGGCTCACAATTCAGGTTGAACTATGGTGATGTCCAGCCAAAGCGTGGGGCTCTGTGTGAACCGGCGTGAAGCAACTCACGGCCACGGTCCCGGTCTCTGCAAGCAGCACGGCCATGGGGTTGCCGTTGCCAGAATGCAAGTAGCCCAGCCTGGGAGTAAGCTGGTATTGGCCGTTGACTTCAATTCTGTCCAGTTACCTCGCTGCAGCGCTCCAGCTCACCAGCACCCCTGATCCCGATGCCAATCTGCAGGCCGCAGAAGAGCAGATTGACCTGGCTGCACGCCAGGGGGCTGCCCTGGTGGGCCTGCCGGAAAACTTTGCCTTTTTAGGAGATGACCGGCAGAAGCTAGCGTTGGCGCCCATGCTGGCGGAGCGTTGCAGCCAATTCCTGGTCACCATGGCTCATCGCTATCAAGTGATCCTGTTGGGAGGTGGTTTCCCCGTGCCTGCCGGTGACGGGGCGATTTATAATCGGGCCGAGTTGGTGGGACGGGACGGGCAGTTACTGGCCCGCTACGACAAGATCCACCTCTTTGACGTGAACCTGCCCGACGGGAACACGTACCAGGAATCCGCCACCGTGCGCTCCGGTGACTCCAGCCCGCCGGTGGTCCACGTGTCCGGGCTGGGCTGTCTGGGGCTGTCCATTTGCTATGATGTGCGTTTTCCCGAGCTGTATCGCTTTCTGGCCAGTCGTGGCGCCCAGGTTTTGCTGATTCCTGCCGCCTTCACCGCCTTCACGGGGAAGGACCATTGGGAAGTGCTGCTGCGGGCCCGGGCCATTGAAAACACTGCCTACGTCTTTGCCCCTGCCCAGACCGGGGTTCACTACCACCGCCGCCAGAGTCATGGACATGCCCTGGTGATCGACCCTTGGGGAACGGTTTTAGCAGATGCGGGCACCAGTCCCGGCGTGGCCATGGCGGAGATGCGCACGGATCGTCTGGAGCAGGTGCAGCGCCAGATGCCCAGCCTGTGTCACCGCAAACCGTCCCTCTTCCCTCTCCATACGTAACCCGGATCCACGTTCATGTCCTGGATCCATCATCCGCAAGATCTGCCCATTGGCTTGTTTGACAGTGGACTGGGGGGTCTGACGGTGCTCCATCAACTGCAGCGCCTCCTCCCTGGCGAACCCCTACTCTATCTGGCGGATTCTGCCCGACTGCCCTATGGGGAACGCTCCCCAAAGGAGATTCGCGCCATCGCGGAAGAAGTAGCCCACTGGCTACGGGCCCGTCGGGTGAAGGCCATGGTCATGGCCTG
>NZ_FITM01000172.1 GCF_900047545.1 Candidatus Synechococcus spongiarum | reverse complement strand
TGAAAGCCATTATAGACCCGCACTACTCATCCGGCAACCGGCCATGCCCCTCACGCAGGGCCTTTCCAAAGTCAGGCAGTGATAGAGAAGAGGGTGATTGGCAGGGCGGCCAGTCGTTGGGCGCGACCGATCAGAGATTCCTTGGTTGACCAAAGGTTGCAGTTACCGCGAAGCAAGGTGATCGCCAGGTTACGGAACAGGCTCATAACTGTACCTCGGTGATGACAGTGCAGGACCTGGCGATCTTCTCTGAAACTGTCGTCCTTGACGTGGAACAAGCTGTTTTCGATGCTCCAATGTCCCCGCACCAGGTTCAGGGCTTCCCCGGGCGACAACGCCCGTCGGCTGGACACCGCATACTGGACGCTGTCCACTGGGTCCTTGTCGCCGCGACTGACCCGCTTCTTGACCATCACCACGCTGGAGAGGCTGGGCAAATCGCTGTAACCTTCCAACTCTCCGGATACCCAGACCTGCCGATGCTCCAGGCGCCCATGCCCTTTGTGGCTCACCTCCCAATCCGGCTCCCCAGCATTGGAGAAGAGCAGGGTCACGTCGTTGTGGAGTCGGGGTTGGTTTTTTTCAGCTTGAAGGTGTAATCCTTGCCCTGGTCCACGATGGCCTGAGCCAGATTGGTGTCGGCATACAGGGCATCTCCAGTCAGCATCTCCAATCCGGGACAATGGCTCGCCACGGCTTCGATCCACTCCTGGGCTGCCTGTGGTTCCTCAAAATGGTTGCCCATCGCCACCTGATCCAGGGCGGCCAAGCCCTCTCTGCTGAAGACGCACAGCGCCTTCAACTGGGTCCCATCCTCTCGAACTCCCCGGAGGGTCTTGCCGTCCAACGCCGCCGTGGTGATCTCGTGACCCCGACGCTGCTCCAGGGCCAGCACAAATTCCAGCAGCACCCGGCGCACCTCCCCCACCGACACCATCCCCAGCAGCCGGGACAGGGTTTGCACCGACGGGCTGCGCCGCAACCCCAACCGGCTCAACAACTGAGGGTGAATGTCCCCAAAACGGTAGATGGCGCTCAACGACGGGCAACCGCACATCAATCCCAGCACCGTCAAACTCAACACACCCTCCAAAGGATGAACCAAACCCCGGCGATGTCGCTGGTCGCTCAACCGCGCCAGGTACTCTCGCAGCAACTGAAATTCCTCTCCCAAAGACGCTCCTTGATCCATACTCGCACCTCCACACCTCCCAATCTTCAACCTTTTCTAAAACTTTGGAAAGGCCCTGTTCCGAAGGAGCTAGCCATTGCTTTTACTGATGCGTGAGCAATTGGCTAAACATAACCTACTTCCCTGATGCAGGAGTGTAGTATTCCAGGCTTGGTCAACAGCCGCTCCACGGCGGCCCAGAACTCTCGGCGCAACTGCTCCAGATCAGCGCAGACCACGTTCTTCAATTCCACCCGTTTCAGGTAGCGCCAGACCCCTTCGTCTGGGTTCAATTCTGGAGCATACCCAGGCAACTGTTCCAACTGGAGCCTCCGGGAGGCCCCTTGGGCCAGATACTCCTTGACGGCTCGGCAGCGGTGGATCGGCGCGCCGTCCCAGATCACCAACAACTTACCCGGTATCTCAGTGAGCAACTGTTTCAGAAACGCGATGACATCAGCGCCTTTATAGGCGTGGTCTTGCACTGCCAGGTAGAGTTCTCCGGTCAGGCTAATCGCGCTGATGGCGCTCAGGTGGTCGTAGCTCAACTTGCGCCGGATCACTGGGGTCTGGGCCACCGGTGCCCAAGTGCGCAGCAACGCGGGCAGCAGGTAAAACCCCGCTTCATCAGCCCACAGGATGGTACGGCCTTCGGCTAGGGCCTTTTTTTGAGCTCGGCAAAGCGCCGCTCCCGCCAGTCTGCAATTGCCTCCTCGTCCCGCTGGGTGGACCGCAGGGCTGGCTTCTGCTGGCTCCAGCCGCACCCTTTCAGTATCCGTCCCACCTGGGACGGGTCGTAGGACACTCCAAACTCCTGCTCGATGACCTGGGCCACCCGACCCCGGGTCCACACTTCCCCGTTGAACCCGTAGGCCCCTGGCCCACGGGCCAGCAACTCCGGCAGTCGCTCCCGTTGACCATCATCCAACTTGGGACGCCCACCAGGATGCTTGCGTCGGCGCAAGGCCGCGATGCCCCCCTGTCGGGCTTGACTGACCCACTGGCTCACCGCTCCCTTGGTGACGCCCAAGGCCGCTGCCACATCCTTTTGCTTCCAGCCCTGCTGGACCAACTCCCAGGCCCGCAGCCGGCGCGCTTCCTTCCAATCCGCAGGTGGTTCGACAGTCGCTCTATTCATGGACCCGATTGTCTCACAATCTCACTCTAATGTTTAGATCACCACTCACGCATCAGTA
>NZ_FITM01000065.1 GCF_900047545.1 Candidatus Synechococcus spongiarum | reverse complement strand
GGCCCCAAGCCAGCACAAGGGCAGGTTTCCCGCCTCCCCTTATCCAGAATTGGGGTAGCTAGAGCAAACCGCATTCGCTTGCGCTCCCGATGGGACAAACACTCCCCCAACAAAAAAACGGTCAATCCAATTTTGAGAAGTTTGTTGAGGGCGTTGACTTATGCTGAAGGAGTGAATCGGAATCTTGCGCTCCTTTTCAGGCTTGGGAAGGCAGTCAAGAATTCAGTATTCTTCATTGCTTTCTTGGTGATCTTTATCGCTTTTGTCAGGATAATTCTTTGGATTCATAGCAACATCTCCTTCCTTTAACATCTCTCTGCCAATCTAACTCTTGCTCCAGGTCTACCAGCCTTGGGCTTCCGCTGTGAGCCAGGCATCACGTCGGTTCGCAGGTACAGCCAGTCCGAGTATGTCCACGGTGAGCGACTCTTCCTCTGCAGCCATTGCTCCAAGTTTTGTTTAACTCCTCTCTCTTGTGCGCTCGTTGTAGCTCTCCCAATGGGGAGTCGGACAATCCCCCTTGACTTCACCAGCCCGAAGCAGTTGAGCCAAAACAGCCTCCAGATCCTGGCGCCTGAGGCGACGGAGCTCATAAGCCCCTGCACGGGCCAGCGCTCTACCAGGAAGGCGCTGCCAATGGGTTTTTTGAGCGGTGAACTGATCTATCACCACCAGCATGGTTTCCGAAGCAGGGCTCCAGGTGATGCAATGGGCAAGATTCGCCAGGCTTTGCTGGGAGCTGCCCTCATAGCGCACCACGTGGCCACTGTAGAAATGCAGAGATGGCTTTTTGATGCCGACCATGGCCAGAGGCTCGCCGTGGTAAACGTGCTCCCTGACTGCCACTGCCATTGTGCGCACAGGTTCCTGCCGCAGGTGGTCCACCAGGCTTCCCAGGGGGAGGAGGCCAAGAGGAATCCAGATGACCAGGACAAGCTGCAGCACTAGCAGCCAGCTTTGCCAACGGCGCCACAATCCCAGCATTCCCAGGGCTGCCGCCACCAGCCAGATCATGCCAATGGTGGTGATTATCCCCGTGGCCTGCACATCCACAGCCAGGGTCGGCATGGCCGGTTCACGGATCCACGGCAGCCACAACTCTTGCAACAGACATCCAACGCCCACCAGGGCAGCCAGCGCCAAGCTGAGCCAGGCCGCTCCGCGCCGGAATCCTCCTGCGTTGCCTTCTTCCAGGTCTCCAGCGGCAAGCCCCACCAACAGCCCAACGGCCGGCATGGCCGGCAGCACGTAGCTGGGCAGCTTTGTTGCCGCCATGGTGAAGATGATCACAACGGCCAGCAACCAGCAGGCCGCGAAGCGGCGCAAGGACTGTGCTGCAGTGATCGTTCTCCCGCGTGGTCTTCCTGTCAGGCCTGTCCAGGCGCCATGGAGGGCCATGGGCAACTGAGGCATGGCCCCAATGAGCAGCACGGGAGCGTAGAACCACAGAGGGCCAGTGTGGTTGTTGACCCCCTGGGTCAGGCGTGCGACATTGTGATACAGGAAAAAGCTCTGCCAAAAAGCCTGACCCTCAACGATCAACTCAGCCCCATACCAAGGCAAGGCCACGAGCGCCACCAGCACGGCCCCTTTGAGAGGCGAGAGGGTCTTCCAGAGTCGGCCAATCTGCCCCTGGCGCGCAGCAAAGAGCAGGCACGTGAGACCTGCCAACACAAGAGCGAGAGGACCTTTGGTGAGCACCGCCAACCCCAAGGCAACCCATGAACCAACGGGCACATGGTGGTTGCAACGGGCGTAGTGTCGCCAGAAACCCATTAAACCAAGGCCGAGCAGGGCTGTAAATAGAAGATCGGTTACGGCCGTGCGTGCCCAGATCAGCACCAGGGGACAGAGACCAAAGCCCAAACTGGCCGTCAGGGGCACGAGCCAGGCCTTGGCCTTGCTCCCGGCTTTCTGGGGCCAGCACCAGAGCAGATCCGCCAGAGCCAGGCTCACGACAGTGGCTGACACGGCGGAGGGCAGCCGAGCTGCCAGGCTGCCCAGGGGATCCAGGGCTTGGGGAAGCAAGCCATAGCCCAGCCCCATGAGCCAATACACCAGCACCGGCTTGTCAAAGCGAGGGTAGCCGTTGACCCGTGGCGTGAGCCAATCACCGCTCTCCACCATGTTGCGCGCCGCTGCCGCAAACAGGGGTGGCGTCTCGTCCACCAGTCCCGTTGTGCCCAACCTGCTGAGGAAGAGGACAGCAGATAACGTCGCCACGACCGCTATCAGCAGCCACCACGTGGGCGAGAAACGGGTCTGGGGACGAGGATGAGCCGGAGTTTTGGAAAGCAGAGATCCAAAGTGTCCATTTCCAGGACACTACACCAATCGTTGAGCAAGCATCTCCTGGTGGCAGCGGTTACGCTGGTGGTGCCGGGCCAGTCGGTCTGGAGAGAGGCGCCACCGCCTGGCCCGCTCCCATGCGGCTGGTAGGGCGGCGAGCCCGTCGGGATCCGCCAGGCTGATGGAGGGAATGGCCATGGCGGTGACTGCAGCATCCACTTTGGGGTCATAGCTGAGGGCCAACAGGGGCCGATCCGCCATGGCCGCCAGGATGACCCCATGGAGTCGCATGGCCACCACCAGATGCACGGACGCCAGACCTTCCATGAAGTCCCATGGCGTCCGGGGACGCCAAAATTGACACACCAGGCCAGCGGCCTCAAGCCTTACGGCACACGCCTTGAGCAGCGCAACGTCCTGGTGGGCATGGAACGGCACCAGACATACGGGAGTCCGGTGCCGTCTGGCGTCTTCAATGACCTGGTTCTCCAGTTGGCGCCAGCCGGCGTCATCCAGCAGGGGCGTGGGCCTCCAGCACAGGCAAATGGCGCCCGCGCTGGGGCCAGCGGCGCTGTGAACAGCGTTGCGCCGGGGAAGGGACCACACCGGATCCCGACCCACGGGGGCGTGGATGCCCCAGGCGGCAGCCATGGCGCCTGACTGGTCGTCGCGCCATGTGATGCCCTGCACCAAGTGGAGGCTCAGCCGGGCTAGGAGACGGCTGGTGCGGGTCTTGAGCGGTCCCAGGCCCTGACCCCACAGCAGCACGGGGCGCCCCAGGAGACGGGCGGCCAGGATCAGGGCCACATAGTAGAGGAGGCTGCGCTGGCTGGTGCTGTCCTGCAACAAGCTGCCCCCCCCCAGTACCAACAACTGGTTATGCATCAGGGCCCACAGGAGCCTGATGGGTTCACCGCGGGGACAGGTGGCAACACCAAACTGCGCCTGCACCTGGTGGTGGTCCCGTGCAGTGACTGCCACGAGGCAGGAGGGGGGCAGCAGGGCCAGAAGGGTGGCCAACAGCGCGTCGTCCCCAAGATTGTGCTCACCGTAGTAGCCGCAGAGGAGCACCCTGGGTCCCGGACTGGTCCTGGTCTTGCCCCTGTCTCCCACGGTCCCATGCGCCCCCCAGGCCTCCCAGTCTAGGCCGTGTACACAATGGGCGCACCGGGCAGAGGTAGGGTCATGTCCAATCCCAGCCCTTCCCATTCCTCCTCC
>NZ_FITM01000064.1 GCF_900047545.1 Candidatus Synechococcus spongiarum | reverse complement strand
TCCAACAAGGCTTCTACCTGCTGCGCTGTGGTCTCCCAGCGGAATTGGGCAGCCCTCTGCTGGGGCCTGCTTGGCGGGCTTGACGCTGAGGCTCCCCTGAACCTGCTCCACAGCTCTTGGCCATGAGGCGCCCAAGGCCGGCAAGCGAGTCAGGTCGCCACCCGTCACGGCAGCCAGATCAGCTACAGCCTTGAGCAGGGGCTCCTCCAGGGCGCGGGGATGAGCCTCGGCCCGGCGCTGGGCCGCCCATGGCTTCCAGTCCACTAGCAGCACCGCGGTGCGCCAAGTGGTTGGCCAGGAATTGTGAGGCAGCACGGCCTCCAGTTGGGCCAGCCAGTGGTCTGCTGTGCTGGCATCCTGTCGCAGGATGGCCAGTGCCGCCATGCTCCAGAGGGCATCGGTCGCCTGGGGGTCCTGGGCGAGGCGCCGGTTGGCCCAGGCTTCCACCTGTTGCTGATACAGAAAATGGCCGTCCAACTGGTGCTGTGGGCCAATCTGCTCCATGAACCGGACCAGTCCTTGGGGGCCACCACCCAGTCCCTGGGCCAGAGCGACAAATTGCCGGGCAAAAGGTTGACCACGTGTCGCATCAGGCCGACGCTGCCAAAGCTCCACAAAGCGTCCCTGGCTCCAAGGCCATTGCCGCACCCGCTGAAAACGGCCGTCCTTGCGGATGCCATAGCTCAGTTGACGGGTATCCTCTCGGTGATGCCCCTGGTCGCCCCTGGCCACAGCCACCCATTCCGCCTGATCCAGCACCAGGGGATGATGGGCTTGCCCCAGGCTGCGGGCCAACAACTGCCCGCCGTTCAACCTGCCGTAGTAGGTTCCGGTGTGCTCGTTGAGATCGGCGCCGTCTGGCTCCAGCGCCATCACCAAAGTGATGGAGGCATGGCCAGTGTGTTGACGCAGGAACGTCATCAGGCTGACGACAGGGGGTTCCCCTGATGCCCTATGAATGGCGGTGACACGTCCCACAGCAGTGCTGCCTGTCGCCAGCAACAGGGAAGCCGTCACGGCAGTCCAAGCTCTCCAGGAGCCAAGCCACCGCTGCAGAGCTGAGATCAGGACCAGCCAACCCAGACCGAGCCAGAGGCTGAGCAGGGGCAGAACCGGGGCGATGTAGCGGGAATCCTTGTTGGGGCTCATGGTGGTGAGCAGCCAGCCGCTGATGGTGCAGCCCAGCAACCAACCCCAGCCCTCCGGGAGGGAAGGCTGGGGCGAGTGGGCATCGTGAAGTGGCGGTTTTGCCCGCAGGCGGTTCCACGTTGTTCGCAGGCGAGGCCACAAGGCGAGACCCAGCCCCAGCATGGCCCCGATACAGGGAACAACACCGAGCTGCTGCCACCAGAGTCGCGGGTAATACAGCAGGCTGGCCAAGGAAAATACTGGTGGATCCCCCTCGGATCTGGCGGAGTCCACCACCGCTCGATGGGTGCCGCCGATGGTGGTGATCCAGTTCTGGTGCAGCCAGGGCAGGATCAAGGCCAGCACCAGAGCCATCCCCGCCAGGAGTTGCGGCCGCCGCCGGCGTTGCCCAACACCGGTCACCACCGCCCAGAAAGTGGGAGCCGCCAGAACCAGAATGGCGCTTTGCTTCACCAATAGCGCCGCCGCCAGAGCCAACGCAGCCAGGAGGGCCTGAACCCAACGGCCGCCGTGGGGCGCGGGACGCTGCCAGCGCCAGAGCCGCCAGAGGGCTGCTGTGGTGACTGCGGTGAGGGCAAGATCCAGGGTGAATTGGACCCGCAGGGAGACCAGTCCGGGGGTCACGGCGGCCAGGGGAAGAACCAGCCATGCCAGGCGAGGGGAATGGAGTTGCCGCGCCCAGCCATCCAGCGCCAGCAGCAGCAGACCATGCCAGATGGCCAAGGCCCAGCTTGCCTGATCCGGCAATTCACCCGCCACCGCCATGACGGTGCCATGGACCAGGGAGGCCAGGGGCGGGATTTTGGGAGACAGCAGGAGCACCCCCCGCCAGCCCGGCCATTCACCACCGGGAAGCAGACCCAGAGCCCGGCCGTGATCCACCGCGCTGTTCAGATAATCAGCCGGATCCCAGGCAGGCACCGCCTGATCCGCCGCCAACCAGGCCCGATCCGCCACCGTGGCCAACAGCCAGATCAGCAGCAGGGGCAACCAGCGCCGTAACCGGCAGAGGGCGCCCCGCCCCATGCCAGGATGAGTGCTGATCATCAGCCTTCTCCCGTGGCCAGTGAATCCATGCAACACATTCTCGTCAGCGCTGGTGTTTGTGTGTCCTGCCTGTTGGTGGCGCTGGTGAGCCAGTGGCTGGCCCCGGCGCCGCTGGCTGCCCAGCCATCGTCAACGGATCAGCCGGTGGTGGCAAGCCCACAGGCCCCGGCCACTGTCCCACCAATCCCGCGTTGGGAACTGGACCCTGACGATCCCAATCCCACCCTGTTTGCCATGGCCGCAGATGATCCTCAAACGCAAGACACACCCCAGGACCCGCCCATGACCGTCACCCCATCCGGCCTGAAAATTATTGACCTGCAGATTGGCAAGGGCCGTGAAGCCGTCGCCAACACCAACGTGACTGTCCATTACGACGGTCGTCTGGAGGATGGCAAGGAATTTGACAGCAGCCGTCGCCGTGATCAACCCTTCCAGTTCCGGTTGGGGGCCGGCCAGGTGATCAAGGGCTGGGATGAAGGCCTGGTCGGCATGAAGGAGGGGGGCAAGCGGCAACTGGTGATCCCCCCGGAGTTGGGCTACGGCCAGCGAGGGGCCGGTGGCGTCATTCCTCCCAACGCCACCCTGGTGTTCGATGTGGAGTTGCTCAAGGTGGAGGACTGAGCACCGCCTCGGGGGGGATCCACATGGCATCCCCGAAGGAGTAGAAGCGGTACCCCCGGGCCAGGGCCTCCTGGTACAGCGTCAGCAGCCGTTGGCGGCCGATGAGGGCGCTCACCAGCAGCAGCAGGCTGGAGCGGGGCAGGTGGAAATTGGTCAGCAAGCCATCCATTACCTGGCAGCGAAAACCGGGGCGGATGCAAAGCTCCACCGAACCGCTGTAGGGCTGGAGCCGGCCCCCATGGAGGGCGACAACCCCTTCCAGTGCCCGGCAACTGGTGGTGCCCACCGCCAGCACCCGTCCCCCCCGGACCTTGGTGCGCTGCACGGCCCGCACCGTGGCAGGGCTGATCTCCACCCGTTCGCTGTGGAGTTGCACTTGGCTGAGGTCTTCCGTTTGCAGGGGCTGGAAGGTGCCCAGGCCCACGTGGAGGGTGACGGCTGCACTGGCCACGCCGGCCGCCGCCAACCACCCCATCAATTCCTCGCTCAAGTGCAGACCCGCCGTAGGGGCCGCCACGGCGCCGGGGCGGCAAGCATAGGTGGTCTGGTAGCGCTGCTCGTCCCGACAACTGGAGCGAATGTAGGGCGGCAGGGGAAGTTCTCCGTAGGTGTTCAGGAATTGCTCCATGGCCTCCGGCTCCAGGGCGGCAAGCTCCGGGTTGGCAAATCGCAGCAGACGGGTCCCGCCGTCACTGTGGCGACCCAGAACCTGCACCGCCGCAGACGGCTGACCTGGGGGAGGCTGGATCTGCAGCCACTCTCCGGGACGAACCCGCTGACTGGGCTTCACTAGGCCCAGCCAGGTGTGGTGGTGGGGCTCCAACACAAGAAGTTCCACCAGGCCGCCAGTGGCCCGCCGGGCTTTCAGGCGGGCCTTCAGCACCCGGGTATCGTTCAGGATCAGTAGGTCGCCGGGTCGCAGCAGGGCGGGCCACCGGGCCATGGTGGTGTCCCGCCAGCCTGCACCGGGTTCCACGCAGAGCAGTCGCGCATTGTGGCGCGGCTCCACCGGCGTCTGGGCAATGGCCTCCTCCGGCAGGGTGTAGTCGTAGCTGGAGAGGTGGTGGTCCTGGTTCATGCTTCTACTGATACTGAACCAGGAAGCCTTCTTCAGATTTGCTAACGACCAGCAAGCAACCGTCCCCCTCAAGTCCTGCTCGCCAAGAAGCCCTCCAATAGCCGATCCAGCTTGTCGTTCAACGACCGATTATCCGCTTTGAGGTCTTTTATGTCTTCCCGCAGCCTGGCTTTGCTGTCCAGCTTGAGCATCTCGATCTGCCGGCCCAGCATGGTTCCCATCTCTCTCATGTCACTTTTGAGATTCCTGACGTCCCCTTTGAGGGAGTTGAATCCAGCCACGCCAACCGTTACCAGGGCAATGACCAACACGCTGATGACGGCGGCCGCCACTACAGGCCCCAGCCATTGACGCCACCAGGTCTCCCCCGCCGAGGCAATAGTTGCCGGCGGCTGATGGTTTCCGGTGCAGCGTCGGACTTGGCCACAGGGGTACTGGAGGTCATCCTGTTGCAACGCAGAGGCTTGCCTTCCGATTTTAGAGTTGCCAACCGGCCTGTGCTTTGCTGATTTTGGCTCCCTGCCCAACATGCCACCCACTGCGGAACAGAAGATCTTGCGGGTGACCGCCATGATCCCCAGGGGGACGGTCACCACCTATGGCCGCGTGGCGGAGTTGGCAGGCTACTTTGGCGCCGCTCGACAGGTAGGTTGGGTGTTACGCCGTCAGGATCCCGCCACCACAACCATCCCCTGGCACCGGGTGGTCAATGCCACCGGAGCCATCTCCATGAGCATCGGCCGCAACGGCTCCGACTGGATCCAGCGGGAGTTGTTGCTGGAGGAGGGCATTCCGGTGGACCGGTCCGGCCGCTTGCCCCTGCGGACCTACCTGTGGACTCCTGATCCTCTCCAGATCTTCCAGGCCCTGACGGGTGGCCAGTGAGCCCTTCCAGTTGACGTTCCACTATCTCCCACACTACGTTGCTGACCATCAGGAAAGAGACCAGGAGCATTAGAAAAGCGGCCTTGGCCACACTCGCGGCGTTTGCCCTGCTGGTGAGCCCGTCGGTTCATGCAGACAGCCAGGTCACCGCCCATGAGGTTGATGGGCCGGCCCACGCTCAAGGTTTTTGGCTAGTCCGCGAAAGACTACATGGAGAGCAGAAGGACGGTCACGGATATAGCACGGTTGCGCGATGTCTTCCGGGACAAAGAAGGCCCATGGAAATCGGATGATCTCTACTTGATCATCATGGTCCGAAATCGAACGGCAGGACATTCGCGGGGTCCCCTACCTCAGGGAGTTGCTGGCGGCGGGTGAGGCTGGCGGTGGTTTCATCGAGTACATGTTTGACAATCCAGCAATAGAGGACGACGAAGAGACTGGCTCACCGAAGGTTGCGTACGCCACAGGCTTCACCCTGCCCGGTCGTGACTCGGTGTTCGTCGTTGTCTCCAGCTTCTATCCTGACTCATAGTCCCGGCGGTTGTTGAGTCTTGGAGTTAAATGATCATCCCAAGTCTTGCGCGAGGGGTGTATCCCTTTCCCGTTTGACGGCCTGGAAGGTGCTCCGGAGTGTTGCTGCCGGCGCCTTTGCCGACGTGGCCCTGGAACGGGAGTTCCGACGTCACGGCAAACAACTCAGTGCGGCTGACCGTGCCCTGACCATGGAATTGACCTACGGCAGCATTCGCCAGCGGCGCCTGCTGGATCACTGGCTGGATTATTGCGGTGCAGTTCCCGCTCAACAGCAGCCGCCGCTGCTGCGCTGGCTGCTCCATCTGGGGCTGTATCAGCTGCTCTTTGCACACCGCATTCCTGAGGCGGTGGCGGTCAGCAGCACTGTCGAACTGGCCAAGGCCCACGGCTTGGGGTCCCTGGCCGCCGTAGTCAACGGCATCTTGCGGGCTGTTGTGCGTTGTCGTCAGCGGCAGGAAGAGCCGCCACTGCCGCGGCAGCCCACCGCCCGCTTCGCGGCCCGGCATTCCCTGCCGGACTGGCTGGCGGCCCTGCTACTGCAATGGTTGCCGGAGGAAGAGGCCGTGACGTTTGCAACGCTGATCAACCAGCCGCCCCACCTGGATCTGCGGATCAATCGGCTGCGGGCCACTGTGGCGGAGGTGCAGGCTGCCTGGGGGGCGGTGGATCAGCCCCTGCTGCCCATTGCCATGGCTCCACAGGGTCTACAGCTTCCCCAGGGCGTGGGGGCCATGGCGCAGCAACCTGGATACGACACTGGCCAGTGGTCCGTGCAGGATCGTGCCGCCCAACTGGTGGCGCCCCTGCTTCAGCCCCAACCCGGTCACGTGGTGGTGGACATGTGTGCGGCCCCCGGCGGCAAGACAACCCACATAGCTGAACTGATGGGTGACCAGGGGCGGATCATTGCCGTTGATCACTCCGCGGGCCGCCTGGGGCGCTTGCAGCGCAATGCCCGGCGCTTGGGGTTGCGGTCCATCCAAACCCGGTGCGCCGACGCCCGCGCCCTGCCCCACCTCCATGGCTGTGCGGATCGCGTTCTCCTCGATGCGCCCTGCTCCGGTCTGGGCACGTTGGCCCGCCATGCTTGCGCCCGCTGGCGCCTGAGCCCGGAAGCCATTGCCAAGTTGCAGGTGTTGCAACGGCAACTCCTCAACGAGGCCCTCCAACTGGTTCGCCCCGGCGGACGGCTTGTCTACGCCACCTGCACGGTCCATCCCTCCGAGAACCAGACCCAAATCAATGTCTTGCTTAGCCAGCATCCCCAGTGGCGCCAATGCCCGTTGCCGGAGGAGTTGCAGCAGCTCTGTGGCCATGGCACCCAACTCCAACTCTGGCCCCAGCGCCATGGCTGTGACGGATTTTTTGCCGTCGTCCTTGAGCCCGTGATCGCCATTCGGAAGTGAAGCTCAGCCTTGAAACGGCGGGATGTCCCCCAGGTCGAATTCGTTGGTCTCCGGATCCAGCGGCCGCAAGGGTTGCTGCTGTTGAGAGGGCAGGGGAGATGGCAACGCCACAGGGGGCTCCTGTGGGGCGTCACCATCTCCGTTGCCCCTGCCGGGACTTGCCTGTGGAGCTTGTGGTTGTGGCCCCACAAAGGTGGGGGACGGATTCTCGCCTGGACCGGCAAGGGGCGGCGGTCCCTGGTTGACTTGGGGCAGGTTTTTCAGGTTTTGCACCTCCTGGCGCTTCATGCGCTGCACCATGGATGCAGGCAGAGGCGGAAAGTCCTGCCTGGGGAGTGTGGCCACAATGGGCAGCATGAATTGTTTCCAGGTCCAGGCGGCTTCCCCACTCACCTGTTTGGTATCCCGTTCATCGTCGTAGCCATACCAAACGCCGGTGGTCAACTGGGGGATGGAGCCAATGAACCAAAGATCACGGTTCCTTTGGGATGTCCCCGTTTTGCCCGCCACAGGGCGCTGGTCCGGCAGTTGGGCGGCAATGCCTGTGCCGGATCTCACCACATCCTGAAGCATCCACACCATGGTGTCAGCCACCTGGGCATCCAGAACCCGTCGTCCAGGTCGCCCATCCCGCTCACCGTTCCATAGCTCTTCCCCATCCGGACCCGTAACGGTCAGGAAGGGGATGGGGGGAACATGGACGCCCCGATTGTTCACGGCGGCATAAGCCGCGGTCATGTCCAACAGGGTCTGCTCATAGGCGCCCAACGCCAGGGGCCAGTAGCGACCCATCTCCCCCTGAAGCTCCAAGGCCTGAGCAGTTGCGATCACCGAATCGGCGCCGATGCGGGCCATGGTCTGCACAGCCACGGTGTTGACCGAGCGGCTGAGTGCGGTCTTCATGGTGATGGGACCAAAATACTTGTTGCCAAAGTTTCCGGGGCAGTACTCGCCAAAGCAGGTGGGCTGATCAATGAACACCGTGCTGGGATTGAGTCCCTCCTGCAGCGCCGCCGTATAGACAAACAATTTGAAGGTGGAGCCGGGGGAGCGCAGCGCCTGGGTGGCGCGGTTGAACTGAGTATCGTAGAAGCTCTGTCCACCCACCATGACCCGCACCTGGCCGGTGGCCGGGTCCATGGCCACCATGGCCCCTTGAATCTCCTGGCCTGGGCGATGCTCCCTCAGCACCTGCCGGGCATGGCGTTGCCAATCCAGGTTGAGGGTGGTGCGAATAGTGAGACCACCCCGCTCAATCTGATCCAGGCTGAGAATCTTGGGCAATTCCCGTTCGACCCATTCCGTGAAGTAGGGCGCCGCACTGGCAAAATGCTTGGGCTCTGCCGGCTTCAGGTTGAGGGGTGTGGCATGGGCCTGTTGCTCTTCTTCTTTGGTGATAAAGCCCGTTTCTCGCATGCTCTGGAGGACGGAGCGCCGTTGCTGTCGGGCCAGATCGGGATTGACCAGAGGTGAGTAGACTGAGGGCGCCGGGGGGAGACCGGCAATGAGGGCCGCCTCCGGCAGGGTCAGTTGTTCGGGGCGCTTGGAGAAATACACCCAGGCCGCATCGGCAGCGCCATAGGCATTGGATCCCAGATAGACGTTGTTGATGTATTGCTCAAGAATCCGCTCCTTGCTGAGTTGGCGTTCCAGCTTGAGGGCCAGGAGCGCTTCTTTCATCTTGCGAGCCAGGGTTTGCTCCTGGCTCAGAAACACCATCCGGGCCAATTGCTGGGTAATGGTGCTGGCCCCTTCCCTAACCCCCCATTGTTGCACGTTGCTGACCAGTGCCCGGGCTACCCCCCAGCCATCAATCCCGCTATGCTCATAAAAACGGCGATCCTCCGCGGCAATAAAGGCCTGCTTGAGCCGCTCAGGCAACTGACCGGCGGGGATTTTGTCCCGGGTGATGGGGCCTTGCTGCTGAATGATTTGCCCATCCAGGGCCAGCAAGGTGATGGTTTGGGCCCGGTGAAAGCTGGCCAGTTCCCGCACGTCCGGCAACTGGGGATCGACGAGATCAATGGCTGCCCCCAGGCCTACGGCCCCAAGAATTCCCAGGCCCAGGCCGATGGCTGCAGTGTGGCCCAGCTTGCGCTGCTGGGAAAGTCTGGGGTGCGCCACGCGAGAAGGGGTAGGCAGCGGAGCGATTGGAGAATTAAGAGGGGAACTTTAGGCCAGGATGCTGTGCCCCAGTGCCACGGCGCTGACCAACATGCCCAGCACCAGGAAGGGTTGAGCACCGGCTTGATATTGCACGTCAAAGCGCAGCGGATCCCGCAAGAGCCACATGTCCTGAAACACCACCTGGGGAATGACCAGCAAGACAAGGACAGTGCCCGCCAACTGTTGGCCCAGACCCATGAGCACCACGGCGATCAGCAGTTGAAACCCGTCCATCAGGGCAGCGGACACCCAACTTGCCGCCCGGGCACCCAACAGCACGGGGAGAGACTGAAGCCCCAACTGGCGATCTCCCGCCATGCTCTTGAAATCGTTCACCACGGCAATCCCCAGCCCCGCCAGGCTGTAGACCAGGGTCAAGCCGATGATGGGCCAACTGAGGTGGCCAAACAAAGCCTGACCCGCCCACCAGGGCAAGGCAATGTAGCTGGCGCCCAGAGCGTAGTTGCCCAGCCAGCCGTTCTGCTTGAGCTTGATCGGGGGAGCAGAGTAAAGAATGCTCACCAGGGATCCGCCCAGGGCCAGGAAGAAGAGGGTGGGTGTAGTGTGCCCTGACCAGCGGTCCAGCATCCAGGCCAAGACCAGGCCGGCAACCAGCAGGACGATGACCTGCACCCTGACCTGCAACAGGGGAATGGCTCCGGAGGGAATGGGACGATAGGGCTCGTTGATGGCGTCAATATCCCGGTCGTAAAAGTCGTTGATGGTCTGGGTGAATCCCGCCATCAGGGGACCGCTGAGCACCATGCACAGCAGGGCTGCCACCAGGTGATCCCAGCGCCACTGGAACTGGCCGGAGGCGGCCGCGCCGCAAAGCACGCCCCAGATCAGGGGAATCCAGGTGATGGGCTTCATGAGTTGGAGCCGAATGACCCAGATGTTGCGGCTGCGGGACGCTTTCTTCATGCCCAGCAACTGGCGGGCGTCCGTGGTTTGTCCCATCAGACCGGAGTGATTTCGTCGTCAAAAAACCAGCAGGAGCTGCCGTCGGGGAAAGTGACCACTGCGCCAACGCCACTGCCATCCGTCATCTGAAAGCCGGTGACTTCACCGACGTTGTTGGCCTTCAGCTTGTTCACCAGGTCCTGGGGAATGCGTTCCCGCACACGGGTGACCTTGACGGTTGTGCCGAGGTTGATGGCCGCCTGAGACATGGAGTTGCGGATCACTGGGGTGCATCAGTCACCTTAAATGTCTATTGTCTCCCATGGCTGATCCTGGGGCACCGATTCCACGATGGTTGCCAAACGCATTGTTCCCTGCCTGGATGTGGCGGCAGGACGGGTCGTCAAGGGGGTCAATTTCGTCGGCCTCCGGGATGCCGGGGATCCGGTGGAGTTGGCCAGCCGCTACGACCAGGCTGGAGCTGACGAACTGGTGTTTCTGGACATCACCGCCAGCCACGAAGACCGCTGCACCCTGGTGGATCTGGTGCGGCGCACCGCCGAGACGGTCTACGTGCCGTTCACTGTGGGGGGTGGCATCCGTGACCTGCAGGGCATCACCGAACTGTTGCGCGCCGGGGCCGACAAGGTGAGTCTCAACTCCGCGGCGGTG
The DNA here is from genome assembly GCF_900047545.1 of Candidatus Synechococcus spongiarum. Taxonomy (GTDB): domain Bacteria; phylum Cyanobacteriota; class Cyanobacteriia; order PCC-6307; family Cyanobiaceae; genus Synechococcus_B; species Synechococcus_B spongiarum_C. The sequence goes on along the minus strand of NZ_FITM01000064.1, from coordinate 1,341 downwards.
GCCAACCCGGACTTGGTAGCCCGTGGAGCAGAGCGCTTCGGCTGCCAATGCATTGTGGTGGCCATTGATGCCCGGCAACGACGGCCCCCCGCCCCGCCAGGCTGGGATGTGTACGTCAAGGGGGGACGTGAGAACACGGGACTGGATGCCGTGACCTGGGCCCGGAAGGTGGTTGCCCTGGGGGCCGGCGAAATTTTACTCACCTCCATGGATGGGGACGGTACGCGCCAGGGCTACGATCTCACCTTGACCCGCACAGTGGCGGAGGCGGTGTCGGTTCCGGTGATTGCCTCCGGTGGCGCCGGCACCGTGGAGCACATCACCGCGGCCCTGAGAGAGGGAAAAGCCGCCGCGGCCCTGCTGGCTTCCCTGCTCCATGACGGCGACCTCAGTGTTCCCCGGATCAAGACCCACCTGCTAGAGCACGGCATTGTGGTGCGCCCCCCGGACCACCCGAATCACTGAGGTGATGCCCCAGCCCTTTGCCCAGGCGGATCCGGCCGCCGTGTTCCGGTTGTTTGACCGGACAGCACACACCTACGACCTACTCAATGATGCGCTCAGCCTGACTCTCCACCGCCTCTGGAAACGCCAGGCCGTGGCGTTGCTCCAACCCCGACCGGGTGAGCGGATGGTGGATCTTTGCTGTGGCACAGCCGATCTGGCCCTGCTGCTGGCGGAACGGGTGCGGCCCCATGGGGGCGTGATCGGGGTGGATGGGTCAGCCGCGACCCTGGTCCTGGCCCGTCAACGGGCTGTGGCGCAACCCTGGCTCCCCCTAGAGTTCGTCCATGGGGACGTGTTGGCGCTGCCCCTGCCCCCTGGCACCGCCGACGGGGTGGTGATGGCCTACGGGCTGCGGAATCTCGCCAGCGCCGCGGCAGGACTGCGGGTGATCCGCCACCTGTTGAGACCCCATGGCCGGGCGGTGGTGTTGGACTTCAATCGCCCCTCCCATCCCCTGTGGTCACAAGCTCAGCGCAGCTATCTGCGACGGGTGGTGGTGCCCGTGGCCAGGATGCTGGAGCTGGAAGCGGAATACACCTACCTGGAGCGCAGCATCGCCACCTTTGCCACAGGCCCCCAGCAGGAAACATTGGCGCACCAGGCAGGGTTTGCCGTGGCCCGCCACCACCCCATTGCTGGTGGCCTCATGGGCCTGCTGGACATGAAAGTGTCAGGCTGAACCTGACGAACCCGAGTTTTGGATAAGTGGAAGCAGAGGAAGCCCCCTCTTGGCCTGGCTTGTGGGCCTTGAGAAAGCTGATGGGGAGAAGGAAGATGGGAGAAGGGAACCCTTGCTGCGACCTGGTGTGCAGGCTGTCCGGACCTTGCCGTGGG
>NZ_FITM01000063.1 GCF_900047545.1 Candidatus Synechococcus spongiarum | reverse complement strand
ATAGCCCAGGCATTGATGACGAGGACAACAGGGCTGCTGGCCCCAGCGCTGCTCCTCCAGCTACCGGATGCAGGCAAGAGGGGTCGGCAAAACGCTGGCTGATGCTCACCAGGTTCAGGTCTATTCTCAGCGGGCAAATCCTATTGGTCCGCCTCCCTCTCACCTTGTTAAGCCCTTGACTTCCAATTCCGTCTGATTGTGCAGACGTCTGACCTCGCCACGGGGCCAGTCGGTCCGCAACTGCCGGATTTCAATCCTGGTTCCCGTCCGGTCCGGTTTTGAAGAAATGTTTCAAGGCGTCGGACCTGTATGGTCACAGGCGCGTCATCCAGAAACGGCTTGCCGATCAGCGTGTTCTAATCGATTTCCACGACACACTCGTCTGCATCCTGAGTCCGTGTCATCAGGGTGATATGGTCCCCTAGCTTGTAGACAGCGAACCTGCCCAGGCCCTTTTCTCCCAGTGGAAGGCGTTGATGCTTCGCAGTCCTCTCGTCCGCTTGGCATTGTTTCTGGCGATGAATCATCACTTGAGCGGCTGGGGGACCTCCTCCCCCGTCTGGAGCTCGTCCGCTTGGCATTGTTTCTGGCGATGAATCATCCCCTGGAATCAGCCAGACTGAACGGAGCCTCTCTACTGTCACGCTCTCACCGTCATCCTCGATGGTGATTGCGGGCTCACGCTCTGACACAAGATTACAAGATTAATGGTCACGGCAACCTTGTTCGCGTCTGCGTCATAGGTATTCTTGACCAGTTCGAAAACCACCAACCGGGCGCTACTGATCAACTCGTCGCCAAGAAACTGGAGAAGCCTGGCCCGTGGCCGGAACGGCTGCTGAAATTCGCTCAGAACACGGTCGTTCAAGGGGGCATCTTCCAGGGATTGCCCACCTAACCTGGCACCACCTGAATCCGTTTGCGGCAGGTGCCTTTGCGGCGGATAGTCTGGAAGCCGACGGTGCCGTCCACCAGGGCAAAGAGGGTGTCGTCCCGGCCGCGGCCCACGTTCTGGCCGGGGAGGATGGCGGTGCCCCTTTGACGAATCAGGATGGAGCCCGCATGGACCCGCTCACCGCCATAACGCTTGACGCCGAGGCGCTTGGCGTTGGAATCCCGGCCGTTGCGGGTGGAGCCGGTGCCTTTCTTGTGGGCCATGGGAACTGGAGAAGGGAAGGGGAAGGAAGGTTGGTTGGGGGAGACGGTCTCAGGCCAGGGGCTGACCCGCCACGGTGATGGAGTCCACCCGCACCCGGGTGAGGGCCTGGCGATGGCCCCGCTTGCTGCGGGTTTTCTTCTTGCGGCGCATTTTGTAGACAATGAGCTTGGGGCCACGGCGATGGGCCAGCACTGTCAGGTTGATCTGCCCCCCGTCCACGTGGGGGGTCCCCACGGTGACCCCGGCGCCGGAGCGCACCATGAGCACCTGATCCAGTTGCAAGGTGTCGTCCACAGCGGCATCAAGACGGTCCAGGTCGTAGTAGCGACCGGGTTGGATCCAAAACTGCTTGCCACAGGCCTCGACGATGGCGTAGACGCCAAGGAGATCGGCGGCAGGGGCTGGAGAGGGGGCCGTGGCGGTGGCGTGATCGCTGCAGGAGGGGGACGCTGAAGAGGAAGACATGGGTGGAAATGGCGCAGCTTGGCTGGACTTGCGAACAAGCGCCATTGGAAGCCAAACGTGCTGACCGGCAAAAGGGCAGCCTACAGTCTAGGGTGAACCCGTCCACAGTTGGTGTTGCGATGAGCCCTCGCAAAACCTACATTCTCAAGCTTTACGTGGCGGGCAACACACCCAACTCCATGCGAGCGCTCAAAACCCTGCGGGACATTCTGGAAACAGAGTTCAAGGGCGTCTATGCCCTCAAGGTGATTGACGTGCTGAAAAACCCCCAGCTTGCCGAAGAGGACAAAATCCTGGCCACACCAACGTTGTCGAAAATTTTGCCGCCCCCGGTGCGACGCATCATCGGCGATCTCTCGGACCGCCAGCGGGTCCTCATCGGCCTGGATCTGCTCTTTGAGGAATTGACCACCGAGGATGTGTTGCATTCTGGCTCGGAAGAGGCAGTCTGAGGCCATGATCAGTCACTTTTCCTCCCTACCGGATCCCCGCAGCCAGGGGTTCGGCCATGTTCAGAAGGTACCCACCGGCATTGAGGGCTTTGACGATATTTGCCATGGGGGGCTACCCACAGGTCGCGCCACCCTCGTTAGCGGCACCTCCGGCACGGGCAAGACCGTGTTCTCCCTCCACTTTCTCTACAACGGCATCAAACAGTTCCAGGAACCGGGCATCTTTGTCACCTTCGAGGAGTCGCCCATTGACATCCTGCGCAACGCCAGCAGCTTCGGCTGGTCGCTCCAGGACCTGGTGCAGCAGGACAAGCTCTTTGTGCTGGACGCCTCTCCCAACCCGGAAGGACAGGATATGGCCGGCAGCTTTGACCTGTCCGGTCTGATTGAGCGCATCAACTACGCCATCCGCAAGTACAAGGCCAAGCGGGTGGCCATTGATTCCGTGACAGCGGTCTTTCAGCAATACGACGCTGTCTCGGTGGTGCGCCTGGAAGTGTTCCGCATGATCGCACGGCTCAAGGAAATCGGGGTGACCACGGTGATGACCACGGAACGCATTGACGAATACGGTCCCATTGCCCGTTACGGGGTGGAGGAATTTGTCTCCGACAACGTGGTCATCCTGCGCAACGTGCTGGAGGGGGAGCGGCGCCGGCGCACCTGTGAAATCCTCAAGCTGCGGGGCACCAGCCATATGAAGGGGGAGTTCCCCTTCACCATCGGGGTGCAGGGTATCAACGTCTTTGCCTTAGGGGCCATGCGGCTCACGTCCCGCTCTTCCAACACCCGCATCAGTTCAGGGATCCCCCGCCTGGACGAGATGTGCGGCGGCGGCTTCTTCAAAGACTCCATCATCCTGGCCACCGGGCCGACAGGCACCGGCAAAACCCTGCTGGTGAGCAAGTTCCTGGAAGATGCCTATCGGATGAAAGAACGGGCCATCCTCTTTGCCTACGAGGAGTCCCGCGCCCAGTTGATGCGCAACGCCACAAGCTGGGGCATGGATTTCGAGCAGATGGAGCAGAACGGGCTCATCAAGATCATCTGCGCCTATCCCGAATCCACGGGTCTGGAGGACCACCTTCAGATCATTAAGACCGCCATTGGGCAGTTCAAGCCCACCCGGATCGCCATCGACTCCCTCTCAGCCCTGGCCCGGGGCGTGAGTCAAAACGCCTTTCGCCAGTTCGTCATCGGGGTCACCGGCTACGTGAAGCAGGAGGAAATCACCGGGCTGTTCACCAACACCTCCGAAGAGTTCATGGGCAGCCATTCCATCACCGACTCCCACATCTCCACCATCACCGATTCAATCCTGCTGCTGCAGTATGTGGAGATCCGCGGTGAAATGTCCCGGGCCATCAACGTGTTCAAGATGCGCGGTTCCTGGCATGACAAGGGCATCCGCGAGTTTCTCATCAGCAGCACGGGGGCAGAGATCAAGGACTCCTTCAAGGACTTTGAACGAATCATTAGCGGTATCCCCATCCGCGTTAGCAATGATGAGCGCCAAAGCCTTGGCCGCGGCCGCGTTGTCAGCCTGAGCGACGCCGCGGAGTGACTGTGGTGGTGGCAGTGTCCGCCTGGACCCGCTCCGCCACCAGGTCCAGTTCGTCGTCGTCGCTGCCCTCCAAGGGCAGCTCAAACCAGAAGGTGGTGCCCACACCGGGCTTGCTCACCAGCTTGGGAACACTGCCCTGCTTCTCCATGATGTTGCGCACAATGGCCAGGCCAAGACCGGTCCCCTGTTCCGTGTGGACCGTGTTCTCCGCCCGGTAGAACCGCTCGAAAATCTGGGCCTGATCCAACTCGTTCATCCCGCATCCCGTATCGGACACCTCCACCCGGAACCGTGGCAGCCGCGAGGTGAGGTCGTTCGTGGTGACGACGGTGCTCAACTCGGGGACCGGGCAGGAGTCGGGCCAGAGGTAGGCCCGCAAGCAAACGGCGCCGCCGGACGGCGTGAATTTCAGCGCGTTGCCCATCAGGTTGTCCAGCACTTGCAGCAGCAGATCGAAGTTGGCCTGAACCCGGGGCAGGCCGGGCTCCACCTCGCAGAGCAGCCGCACCCCCTTGTCGGAGGCATTGAGACGGTAATTGCGCAGGGTCTGCTCCAGGGCCGGGCGCAGTTCCATGGGCTCAAAATGAAACTCCTGACCAGACTCCAGACGGGAAAGATCCAGCACGTCATTGACCAGTCGGGTCAGGCGATCGGTTTCCGCATTGGCTGTGGCCAGGAATTCGCTGCGCTCCTCATCGCTGATTTGTGTCCACAAATCATGGAGTGTTTCCACATAGGTCTTGATGTTGAACAGCGGCGTCCGCAACTCGTGGGACACGTTACTGATAAAGCGGCTTTTGGCCGCGTTGAGTTCCACCTCCCGGCTCAGGTCCTGCAGGGTGACGGTGACCCCCTTGAGGACCCTGCTGCTGGGATCCGTGTCCGTGACCGCCACCAGCACAATGCGCAGGGTGCGGGTGGGGGACCCGAAGCTGCAACGGATGTCCCGGGTGGCATGTTCACCCGCCAACACCTGCTGCAGGGCTTCCCCCACGTCCATCAGCAGGGATTCAGGCAGCAGATTCACCAGCGGCTCCCCCACTAGCTTGCGGGCCTCCCAACGGAACAACCGCTGGGAGGTGGGATTGGTCAGCACCACACAACCCTGGTCGTCAAGAAGCATGGCCCCATCCGCCATGGTGGCAATGAGGGACTGCTGCTGGGCCTGGGCCACCTTCAATTCTTGATTGGCCACCTTCAACTCCTCGATGTTGGCCGCCTTGTACACCTCAAGCTGGCTGGCCATGGCGTTAAATCCCTCCAGCAGTTCCCTCAACTCGCCGCCCATGGGCAAGGCAATGCGGGTGGAAAACTGGCCGGCGGTGATTTTGCGCACCCCGTGGAGCAGTGCCTTGATGGGATGGGTGATGGTGAGGGCGTTGAACACAGCCCCCAAAATCACCAGCACCCAGATGGCAATAAACACGGAAATGGTCACCTTGCGGGTCAGGGCTGTTGTGTTGAGAACGATTTCATTGGGGTTGAGACCCAGAGCCACGACACCAAGGCGTTGACCATTGGCCATCAAGGGCACAAACACGTCCGTGACCTGCCCGTCAGGGGACAGGTGCTGACGCACCAGAGGATCCCCGGGACGGTCGTAGATGGTGTCCGGCAACTCCAGGCGGCGACTCAGCAGCAGGGTGCTGTCTTCATCCGTGTTGGCGAGGGGCAGGTTCAGGTAGATCACCCCGTCGGGGTCGGCAAATAGGATGTAGCGGATGCTGTTGCTTTGCTGCCAGAAGCGGTTGGCTACGGTAATCAACTGACGGTCCTGCCCTTCCGCCACCAGGGACGTCACGTTGGCAGCCAGTAGCAGGCCCACATCCCGGGCATAGCGGGTGTCGCTGAGGCGGGCATCCGCCTGAATGGAAGAGAGGGAGAAGAACGTGAGTCCCGTCATGATGAGGCTCACCACGAGGGTGGACAGGGCCAGCAGCTTGGCTTGAAGCGTGAACTCCGACCACCACTGCCGCAACGCAGCCAGAAGCGCTTTCAGGGTGTCCATGAGATGTGTTTTTTTAACTGCGGTGCTTCTCAGCGTCGACGCACTTGGTGACCAATATCGAACCGGACCGTTTTGCCAGCGTAGTCAATTTGGCCCAAGCGGGTGTAGGCTTGATCAAAGGCCTGGTCAAAGTCGTTACCAAGCCCCACACCGGCCAAAATACGCCCGCCGGCGGTCTGGAGTTGCCCCGTTTCCCCACGGGTCACGCCAGCGTAAAACACCATGCTCCGGGACCCTGGGCGGCCAGTGTCCGTGATGGGATCCCCACGGCGAACAGGACCCGGATAGCCTTCGGCGGCAGCCACCACACAGGCACAGGCTGCAGAACTTCGGGTGATCAGGGGCGGAGCCTCCCCCAGTTGACCCAGGGCACAGGCCTGGAGCACGGCAGCCAGATTGCCCTCCAGCAGGGGCAAAAGGCACTGACACTCCGGATCGCCAAAGCGGCAGTTGAACTCAATCACCATGGGTCCCATGGCTGTGAGCATCATGCCCGCATAGATGACGCCGCGGTAGTCGATGCCCCGAGCCCGAAGCGCCGCCAACACCGGCAGGAAAATGGTGCTGCGCATCTGCTCCAGGCCCTGCTGGTCCAGGAACGGGACCGGCGCGTAGGCCCCCATGCCGCCGGTGTTGGGGCCGGTGTCCCCTTCGCCAATGCGCTTGTGGTCTTGGGCAGGGGGGAGCAGCACCAGATCTCGCCCATCACAGAGGGCAAGCACCGACACCTCCGGGCCTTCCAGGCGCTCCTCCAGCACTAGCTGCTCCCCGGCGCGGCCAAAAGCCCCGGCGAAGGCCCGATCCACAGCAGCTTCGGCTTCAGCCATGGTGTTGGCCACCGTCACCCCTTTCCCCCCTGCCAGCCCATCGGCTTTCACCACCAGAGGACGCCTCCGACGGTGGAGCAGATCCAATGCTTCCGTCCGGCTGGCCACCACCCAACTGGGGGCGGTGGGCACACCGGCCTGGGTCATGAGTTGCTTGGCCCAGGCTTTGCTGGCCTCCAGCTTGGCCCCGTCCGCGCCAGGGCCGAACACCGCCAGGCCGTGGACCCGCAGATCATCCGCCAGCCCTGCCGCCAGAGGCGCCTCGGGGCCAATGACCACCAGCGTGACAGCCTTGTCGTGACACAGCCTGAGGATAGCCGTCCTGTCTTCTGGGGCCACCGAGGCCACGGCAATGGCCGCCGCCCCCTCTGTGGCGGCACTGACCATGCCCCCATTGCCTGGCGCCACCCAAACCTTCCGAACCCCTGGACTTCTGGCCAAGGCCCAGGCCAAAGAATGTTCACGCCCCCCCGAGCCAATTACCAGGATGTTTGCAGCCATGGATTTGGAGTCTTCGCCGGTGAATAGAGATGTTGCCCCTTAGCGTGGTCTGCCCGACCAGACGCTGCCTGTACTGACCATGGATAGCCCGACCCCTGTCCTTGGCCCCCTGCTCCATGAAGGGAAGGCCAAGAGATTGTATGCCACAGCCGACGCCCGGCTTTGCGCTGTGGAGTTCAAGGACACGGCCACCGCAGCCAACGGTCGGCACCAGGTTTACGTGCCGGGTAAAGGCCGGCTCAATTGCCGGATTTCATCCCAACTCTTCACCCTGCTGGAGCAGGGGGGACTGCCCACCCATTTCCAGGGACTGCTGGGGGACGGGTGGATGCTGGTCCGGTCCCTGCGCATGATCCCTCTGGAAGTGGTCCTGCGGAACCGTGCGGCGGGCTCTCTGTTGCGGCAGCTTCCCACTGTTGCGGGGCAACCACTGGCGCCGCCCCTGCTGGACTTTTATTTTAAGGATGACGCCTTGGGGGATCCCTTCCTCAGTGAGGCCAGGCTGGCCGTCTTGAACATCGTCACCCCAGAGGAGCGGATGCGATTGGAGACCATGGCCCGTCAAGTGAACAGCACCTTGCATCAGGCCTTAGGCCGTATTGACCTGGATCTGGTGGACCTGAAGCTGGAGTTTGGCCGGGACCACACGGGTCAACTGCTGTTGGCCGATGAACTCAGCCCGGACAATTGCCGTCTCTGGGATCAGCAGCAACACCCCGACAGCCCGGAGCGTATTCTGGATAAAGACAGATTTCGTCAGGGCCTTGGTGGACTGGTTGATGCCTACAGGACCGTCAATCAACGCCTCCAGGCGCTTGATCTCAAGCCCCGGCACTCCGACTCCAGGGTCAAGTCATGACTCGGGTCACACCACGTCTGTCAAGCATGTTCAATCCCATGGTTCTGTGGTCTTCTGCAATGAGTTGCTCCCAGCCTCGCCGTGCCCCGATCCTGATGGCCGCCCTTTCCGCCACGGGATTCTTCGGTATGGCACTGCCCACGCCATCCTTTGCCCAAGCCCGTTGGCTTGCCCAGTTGCGGCCCGCGGCCCTGGTGGGTGGGGATGCCGTCAGGGGCTGGACGGCCCAGGCCCCAGATAACCTGAACTTGGCCCAGGATCCGCCGGACGAGGGGGAGGCCACGGACCCGTCGGCTGTGACCCAGGAGGAAAACCAGAACGATCCTGGCCGGGAACAGATTCTCCCCCAGGAGGCCCCTTCCGGAGCCATTCAGGACATTGCCCCCGAGCAGCAGGTGCCCATCGCCGAAGTGGTCATCGTGGGCCTGGCGGATCACCCGGAACGGGATCGCCTTGAGATCATCGCCTACGACGCCATGGAGGTGCGGCCCGGTGGCAGCACAACCCGCTCCCAACTGGAGAGAGATCTGACCGCCATCTATGCCACGGGCTGGTTCAGTGATGTGCGGGTCAGTCCCATCGACGGCCCTCTGGGGGTGCGCCTGGAGGTGACGGTCACCCCCAACCCGGTGCTGAGTGCCGTGGAGTTGGAGGAGCAGGACGTGCTGCTGCCGGAGGAGGTATTGCAGGACACCTTCGTGGAGGACCAGGGCCAGACCATCAATCTGGTGGCCCTGCAGGACCGCCTGACCAGGCTGGAGGAGTGGTACGCTGAGCAGGGCTACTCCCTGGCCAGGGTGTTGGGGCCGACGCGCATCACCCCGGAGGGGGTGATTGTCCTCACGGTTCGTGAAGGCAGGGTAGGGGACATCGAGGTTGCCTTCACGGATGACGCTGGCGAAACCACTGACGAGGATGGGGAGCCCATCCGCGGAGGCACCAAGCCCTGGGTCATCACCCGCGAGCTGTCTACCACATCGGGAGACAGATTTAATCGCCGCACCCTGCAGAAGGACCTAGAGCGTCTCTATGGCACAGGTCTGTTTTCCGACATCAACGTCTCCCTGCGGCCCATTCCCAGCGATCCTGGCCTTGTGGATCTGGTCTTGAAGATCCAGGAAGCCAAAACAGGCTCCCTCTCCGGTGGACTTGGTTATAGCGACGTTCAGGGAATCTTCGGTCAGGCTTCCTTTAGCGAAGACAACCTGTTTGGCCGGGCCTGGAGAACAACGTCACAGATCACCTATGGCCAGTATGGCGTGCTGCTGGACCTTGCTTTCCACGATCCCTGGATCAAAGACGATCCCTATCGCACGGCATTTCGGATGAACATTTTTCTCAGTCAGGAAATCCCTCTGCAGTTTCGGAGTGACGAGGTCAGCGACATCAGAGTGGTTGAGCATTACCACAGGGCTCCAGCATCCACGACAAACCGGGTATTCTTGACAAACGATGTTAATAACCCTGAAGTCTCTACCGAGCTTGGTAGACGACCCGATCCTGAAATCCATAACCTCTACCAGACAAATGGTGACTCGGTCCGCCTACAGCGGAATGGGGCCAACTTCCAGTTTGTCCGCCCTCTCAATGGAGGGAATCCCCATGCTGACGACACCAAATGGACGGCTTCCGCTGGCCTGGCCTTGCAGGAAGTTACCGTTCAGAATGCGGACGGCGATGCCAAGGCTTACGCAAAGGGACCCCCTAAGGATTCGGAAACAACCGATAACTTCTTCTGTGTGGGTCACGATTGTGAATCACAAAATATCTTAGCAGGATTGCGTCTTGGCATTCTCTATAACACCTTAAACAACAAAATTAACCCCACTAGCGGAAACTTTGCCAGTTTTTCCACAGAGCAATATATTTCCGTGGGGAGAGGTTCGCCAACGTTTAACCGATCCCAGTTCAGCTTTGCCCATTTTATTCCTGTAAATCTGCTCAAAATCTATCGCGGCTGCCGTCCGGAGCCCGGAGAAGAAGAAAACTGCCCTCAGACCCTGGCTTTTCAGGTGACTGGTGGTGCCCTTCTGGGGAATACGCCGCCCTACGAATCCTTCTGCCTCGGCGGTTCCACATCCATCCGCGGCTTCTCCGAATGTGCCATTGGTCCTGGCACCACCTTCGGGGAGGCTTCCATGGAGTATCGCTTCCCGATCATCGGCATTGTCAGCGGCGCACTGTTCATCGATGCCGGCAGTGTGCTGGGATCCCAGCAGAGTGTGACGGGCAATCCCGGAGCACTGCTGGACAAGCCGGGCAGTGGTTTTAGCTACGGCGCTGGTGTGGTCCTTAACACACCGTTGGGACCCCTGCGCACGGAGATCGCCAAAGGCAACCACAAGGACGAGTGGGGCTTCAACTTCGGTGTAGGCTGGAAGTTCTAGGAGGCCGGCACCATGCTCTGGCCTGCCGACTACCACAACCGCTGGACCATCGCCGAAGAGGTCTCCCTCGCCGGCGTTGGCCTCCACAGTGGTCTCACCAGCCGCGTCACCCTGGCTCCCGGTACGTCAGGTGGCCTGAGCATGGGCTCCATGGGCGCTTCTCCTGTCTCCCTGCGGCACCACTTGGTGCGGGAGCAGCGTCTTTGCACTGCGGTGCAACTGCCGACGGGCCTGGTCCGCACCGTGGAACACCTGCTGGCGGCTCTGGCCGGCGTGGGCATCAGCGACGTGCAGATTCACGTGGAGGGACAGGAAATTCCCCTGCTGGATGGTTCGGCCTTGCCCTGGGTGGAGGCAGTAGCTGCCGTGGGTCTCCAGCTCCTGGGGGGCCAACGGTCCCCGCCCGTGGTGCGCGAGACGGTCTGCATCCAGTCTGGTGACAGCCATGTGCTGGCGTTGCCTTATGAAGGGCGGCGGTTCAGCGTGGCGGTCAACTACCCCTCGCAAGCCATTGGCCAGCAATTTTACGAAGTGGAGCTGACCCCGGAGCAGTTCGTGGAGCAGGTGGCCCCGGCCCGCACCTTCGGATTCCAGAACCAGTTGGACGCCCTACGCTCTGCTGGTCTGATCAGAGGAGGGAGT